>NZ_JABKBZ010000004.1:0-151139 GCF_013166635.1 Lentimicrobium sp. S6
GTGCTTGAAGATAAAAACACCTTTGTATTAAAAAGAGTAAAAAACAAAGAAGTCAGAAAGAAATAGTCTTGTAATCATATGTATATCTGTAACTTAAAAAAATAGACAGCTTAAGTTAACGCTAATGCCTTACAGGGCTCTTATTCAGCAGGTATCTTTTTAAGCCAAGGCCTTACCTTGGCTTAAGATAAGTCGCCCTTTCAGGGCTCAAAAGAATCTGGAATACGATACCAAAGCCCTGTAAGGGCATTTTAAGTTAACCTGTTGCATCGCATCAGGTACATCTAATAAGTAGCCCTGAAAGAGTACCTTAAAACTCAACACTCTCCCCCATCAACCAAACACTATCCATCAACCTATCATCACCAAGAATCAAAATAGCAAAAAGTTTCTCTTCTAAGGTTTTGGCGGTTTTCAAACGCTCGTCTACAAGCTCAATATTTGAGGAGTCTAGAAGAATAAAGTCGGCTTCTTTACCAATTTCGAAATTGCCAATCTTATCATCTAAGCCCATTGCTCTCGCTCCTCCTAAGGTTAGCAAATAGAAGAGTTGCAAAGCGGTGGCCTTATATCCTCTGAGAGCGGCCACTTGATAGGCTGCTGCTGCAGTTTTGAGCATGGAAAAACTCATTCCTCCTCCCACATCACTGGCTAAAGCTAAGGGAATATCCTCTTCCCAAGCTTTTTGCAAGTTGAATAATCCAGATCCTAAAAATAGATTAGAAGTTGGACAGTGAACTAAGCTAGCATTAGATTCTTTCACTCTTTTCCACTCGTCTACGGAGAAATGGATGGCATGACCTAAAAGGGTATTTTTCTCCACTAAATCATAATGTTCATAAACATCTAAATAGTCTTTTCTATCTGGAAACAAGTTTTTAGTGGATTCTATTTCTTCATGATTTTCTGAAATATGAGTTTGTACTCCTATATGAGGATATTTTTCTTTGAGTAATTGAAGTTGTTGGAGTTGCTCTGGAGTACTAGTAATAGCAAAACGAGGAGTCAATAAATAGTTCAATCGGCCTTTGCCTTCATATTTTTGAATGAGTTCCTCTCCAATTTTGAAAGTCTCATTTGTAGCTTCACAAAGATTTGCTGGAGCATTCCTATCCATATTGGTTTTCCCTGCTTGAATCCTCATATTCAACCGAAGCGCTTCTTCCATTATAGCTACAATAGATTCCTGATGAACTGAAGAATAGATAGCAGCTGTTGTGGTTCCGTTTTTCAGCATTTGCCTAAAGAAAAAATGAGTAGCTTTTTTAGCAAAGTCGGCATCAGAAAATTGGTTTTCTAATGGAAAGGTATATTCTTTGAGCCATTGTAATAAATCGGCTCCATAGGATGCCATTACAGCCGTTTGTACTCCATGAATATGTGCATCAATAAAACCAGGCATCAAAATCCTATCTCTATAATGCTCTATGACTACTTGTGAACTCCATTGCGATTTTAAATCTTTATAAGACCCAAGAGCTTTTACTAATCCATGATCCATAATCAATAAACCATCCTCAAAAAACTCATATTGGTCTTTAGAAATAAAGTGGAAAATCTGGGCTCTAATGCCTTTTATTTGGTTTGTCTTCATATATACTCATTCTTTATGCTCTGAATCTTAGGGTAGAATTGTCTAGCCTCGAAAGCACTAAGACACAAAGCTAAGATAACAACAATATAATATCTACTTTCGTGTCTTTGTGGATATTTATTACGATATAATATCCCAACACATCATTATAAGCTAAATGCAAAATTAATCTTTCCAGTAAAGCTGCTCATTTTTAAGCTGAATTTTTTCAACATTCTCACTAAACCCAATTCCATCAAAAAGAATGATCTTATTGGCCAATGAAGCTAGGCCAATGGCAGATTCTTTAATGGTATCTTTTCTATCATTCATTAAAAATAAAAACAGAGCAGGCATATATAATCTTCGAAAAGCTCCAGATTCAATCACAACCTTAACATCCTCAGAAATCATAGAAAAAGTAAAATTAATAGCTTCAGCTAAAAAAGCATCCTTCACTTGAAGAACAAAAGACTCATCAGCGCCGGCTTCCAAAAATCGGCTGCTGTCTTTACCTGTATTTATTTCCTTTTCCAATGACAGAATAAACCTATCATCTTTAAAAATACAATAAGGAGGAGTCTCCGTATGAAAATGCGGAGTAATCTTTAGTGCATAAACCTTCTGATTGAGATTTTTCAGATGTTTGATGAGCTGACAAGCAAATGTAGTTTTGCCTACGTTTTGCCCATTTCCGGAGAGCAAAACGATTCGCTCCGTATGAATTTCTATTTTAGTTTTTATGATTTGTATTTCTTTCATTAAGATGTAAAAATAAGGATTTTTAAAGATACAAAAAAACCCTCCAAACCATTGGTCTGGAGGGTGAATTTATATCTATTCGATATTATTTATCTTCCTTCACTTCTTCGAAATCAACGTCGGTTACTTCGTCGCCACCATCAGCTTGGGCACCTGGGTTAGGTTGTCCTTGTGCTGCATTTGGATCTGCACCTGGCTGACCTTCTTGTCCTTTATACATCTCTTGACTAGCTTCTTGCCACATTGCATTCAAAGCTTCCATGTGAGTATCAATTCCAGCGAAGTCTTTTTTCTGATGCGCTTCTTTCAAATCAGAGGCTGCTTTTTCAATAGCTGCTTTTTTGTCTTCAGGTAATTTATCACCATATTCTTTCAACTGCTTTTCAGTTTGGAATACTAAATTATCCGCTTGGTTTAGCTTATCAGCTTCTTCTTTTATTTTCTTATCAGCATCTGCATTGGCTTCAGCTTCTTGCTTCATCTTTTGGATTTCTTCATCAGATAGTCCTGAAGAAGCTTCAATTCTAATGTTCTGCTCTTTACCTGTTCCTTTGTCTTTAGCACTTACGTTAAGAATACCATTGGCATCGATATCGAAAGTAACTTCAATTTGTGGAACACCACGTGGAGCTGGAGGCACACCATCTAGGTGGAAACGACCTAAGCTCTTATTTTGAGCAGCCATTGGACGCTCTCCTTGAAGGATATGAATCTCAACTGAAGGCTGGTTATCAGCAGCAGTAGAGAAAGTCTCACTTTTCTTCACTGGAATAGTTGTGTTGGCTTCAATCATCTTAGTTAAAACACCACCTAAAGTTTCAATACCCATTGAAAGTGGAGTCACATCTAATAATAATACATCCTTAACATCTCCTGAAAGAACACCACCTTGAATAGCAGCACCAATTGCAACAACCTCATCTGGATTAACACCTTTTGAAGGCTCTTTTCCAAAGAATTCTTTTACTACTTTTTGAATAGCAGGAATACGAGTTGAACCTCCCACTAAAATAATTTCATCAACATCTGAAGCTGACATTCCAGCATCTTTTAGTGCTAATTTACAAGGCTCTATAGTTCTTTGAACTAAATCGTGAGTTAATTGGTCAAATTTAGCTAAAGATAATTTCTTCACTAAGTGCTTTGGCACACCATCAACAGGCATAATATAAGGCAAGTTGATTTCTGTTTCTGAAGAAGAAGACAATTCAATTTTAGCTTTTTCAGCAGCTTCTTTTAAACGCTGTAATGCCATTGGGTCTTTCTTCAAGTCAACACCTTCGTCGTTCTTGAATTCTTGAGCCAACCAGTCAATAATAACTTGGTCAAAATCATCACCACCTAAGTGGGTATCACCATTAGTAGATAATACTTCGAATACACCATCACCTAATTCTAGGATAGAGATATCGAATGTACCACCACCTAAATCATATACAGCTATTTTTTGGTCTACATCTTTTTTGTCTAACCCATAAGCTAAAGCCGCAGCTGTTGGTTCATTGATAATTCTTTTTACTGTTAAACCAGCAATCTCACCAGCTTCTTTCGTGGCTTGACGTTGGCTATCAGAGAAATAAGCAGGAACTGTAATAACAGCTTCTGTTACTTCTTGTCCTAAGAAATCCTCAGCAGTTTTCTTCATTTTCTGAAGTGTGATAGCTGAAATTTCTTGTGGAGTATATTTTCTATCATCAATCTGTACTCTTGGTGTATTATTTTCACCTTTAACAACTTTGTAAGGAACACGACCTGTTTCTAATTGAACTCTGTCGAATGTTTCTCCCATAAATCTCTTGATAGAGAAAATTGTTTTTTCAGGGTTTGTGATGGCCTGTCGCTTTGCAGGATCCCCCACTTTACGCTCACCATTCTCAGTAAAAGCAACAATTGATGGTGTTGTTCTACGTCCTTCGCTGTTTTGAATAACAACAGGCTCATTTCCTTCCATTACCGCAACACAGGAGTTGGTAGTACCTAAGTCAATTCCAATTATTTTTCCCATTTTAAATCTCCTTTTTATATATTTTTATTTTATTTATTTCTTGTTTTTTTGTCTTCAAGTAAACAACCTTTCTCAATTCCTATGCCAAAGCAAACACCCTCTTTTTCACGACATTTTTCATGACAAAACGACAGAAATGAAAATTCAAGCTACGTCTTTCGGCACATTTCTACACTTTTTCATGCGGTTTAATGACAAAGTGTAAATATATTGTTTGCATCTTTGCAATCTAAATACTCAAAAAGATGAATTCATCTGAACCCAAAAAAAACATAGTAAATATTGGCTCTATTAAAATGGGCCTCCTAGAACCGTTAATTTTACAATCCATGACCTCAACTTCTACCATGGATATTGATGCAACTGTTGAACAATGCATCAGAATAGCGGATGCTGGAGCTCATTTGGTCAGAATAACGGCTCGTGATACTCGCGAAGCCCAAGCATTAGGCCAAATCAAAAACGAATTAAAAAAAAGAGGATATAATATTCCTCTTTCAGCTGATATTCATTTTAATCCCAAAGCAGCAGATGTAGCTGCACAACTAGTAGAAAAAGTAAGAATAAACCCCGGAAATTATATTGATAAAAAGAGCGGAAGAACAAGCTGGTCCAAAGAAGAATACCATTTAGAGCTTGATAAAATAAAGGAAAGATTAAGCGGATTAGTTGAAATCTGCAAAACCCATAAAACAGCTATCAGAGTTGGAGTGAACCACGGTTCTCTTTCCGAAAGAATAATAAACAAATATGGTAACACAGCAGAGGGTATGGCTGAATCTGCTATGGAATTTATCCGAATTTTTAAGGCGCTAGATTTCAATCAATTGGTTATTTCACTAAAGGCTAGCAATGTATTGGTTATGGTAAAGGCCAATGAACTATTCAAACAAAAGATGGAGGAAGAAAATCTTTCTTTCCCATTACATTTGGGTGTAACTGAGGCTGGTGATGCTGAGGATGGCAGGATAAAGTCTGCTGTGGGTATTGGGTGTTTATTGAGTCAAGGTATTGGAGAAACCATAAGAGTTTCTTTAACAGAAGAGCCTGAATATGAAATTCCAGTAGCCATTGAAATCGCAAAAGCTTCAAAAGAAAATCCTTGGAAACATCAGGACGAGCAAACAAGTTATGCCCGAAGAAAGAGTGTAAAAGTCTTGAACTTTGGAGCTCAACAGGTTCCTGCGGTTATCGGAAATTCAGATCTTAAATCGGATACCATACTAGAAGCTGATTATTATTTTGAAGATGACATCTGGGTTTCCAAAGATTATAACACTCACATCCAACAACTTTCGCTCGAACAACTCAAAAACGATCATTTCTCCAAAGACCAAAACTACTTTCTGAATCTAAAAGCATCAGAATGGAACACCGAATTTGCAAAACTAGTCTCCCCTATTAATCATTTAATATTAGTATTAGAAAAAACAGACGAATGTGATATTGCGGATACACATAAAGCTATACATAGTATTAATGAGTTGCGTATTAACCTTCCTATCATATTGAAGCTTCGAAATCATGAAAAATCGGAAAACAAATTAATGATACAGTCTGCAGTAATAGCTGGACCGTTTTTTCTAAAAGGTCAACTGGACGGCTTATGGATTGATTCACCAAATTTCAATACCAATGAAATCAGTTTAGGTATTCTACAAGCCAGCAGGCAGCGGGTGAGTAAAACAGAATACATCGCTTGTCCTTCTTGTGGCAGAACTCTATTCAATATTCAAGAGAAGCTTCAAGACATTAAAAAGAAAACAACGGCTTTTAAAGGATTAAAAATTGCAGTGATGGGATGTATTGTAAATGGTTTAGGAGAAATGGCTGATGCCGATTTTGGTTATGTGGGAGCTGGTCGCGGGAAAGTAAACATCTACAAAAAGCATGATTTAATACAGAAAAATGTACCCGAAGATGAAGCCGCTGATGCTCTTCTCGAAATCATTGAGAAAAGTTTATAATCACCTGTATTTTTTCAAAAACACTACTCTTTTATGGCCATTATAATTGGAAAAGGCTAAGACAAAAGCCTCTAATTACCTGATTGATTTTTAATTACAAAAAATACTTTTTAAGAAAAGAATATTTTAAAGTTTTACAGATTCTATTAACTTTGGCGGCTATGAATATTATTATTGCAGGAGACGGAGAAGTGGGTTTACACCTTGCTCAACTATTAGCAGATGAGCATCATAATATCATATTTATCGATCCCAATGAAGAGATCTTAACTATGATCGGTAATCATACTGATATTATGCCAGTTGTGGGAAGCTCTATTTCAGTAGATGTATTAGAAGAGGCAGGAATCAAAGGCGCTGATTTGCTAATTGCAGTTTTGCATGACGAAGCCATTAATCTTTTAACAGCCATCCTCGGAAAAAAACTTGGAGTAAAAAGAACCGTAGCTCGTATTTCCAATGTGGAATTTATGAGCGAAAAAAACCGCGCCATATTTGAAGAAAAAGGCGTAGATATTTTAATCAATCCTGAACAAGTAGTATCAAATGAGGTTATTCAACTATTGAATCAAACTGCAGCTACCGAAATTTTCGAATTCTCAGGGGGGAAATTGCAGCTTTTTCTAATAAAGTTAGACAAATACGCTTTGGTCGTAAATAAAACACTAACTCAATTGGCTACTGATTACCCTAACCTTGATTTTAGAGCTGTTGCAATTCATAGAAATGGTAAAACCATAATCCCAACAGGCAATGATTCTTTTCGTGAAAATGATTTGGCCTATGTCATTACGAAACCTGATGGCGTAAAGTTACTATTGGAATTGGGTGGTAAACAAAACTTTGACATCAAAGACATTATGTTAATTGGAGGAGGTAGAATTGGTAGGATGACCGCTTCCAAACTTCAAGACAAAATGAACATCAAGCTCTTTGAAAATGACAATAAAAGAGCCAATTCTCTAACCAACGATTTGGAGAATACCCTTATCATTAACGGAGATGCCAGAGACATGGAACTATTAGAAGATGAAGGTATTAGAGAAATGGACGCCTTTATTGCGGTGACCAATCATACTGAAACAAATATCCTCACTTGTCTTCATGCAAAAAGTCTTGGTGTAAAGAAAACCATAGCCCTAGTTGAAAACATTGAATATATAGATATTGCCCAAAACATAGGTATTGATACCATCATCAACAAAAAATTAACTACTGCAAGTGTGATTAACCTATATACCATGGAGGCAAAAGTAACAACCGTTAAATGTTTGAGTGGAATAAATGCTGATGTGATTGAATTAGTAGCTATGCCTAAATCTGCCGTTACTAAAAAGCCATTAAAAAAATTATCAATGCCAAAAGGCAGTATTATTGGTGGTATCATTAGAGATGATGAAAGTTTTATTGCGGTTGGTGATTTCCAATTGCAAGAGGGTGATAAAGCGGTAGTTTTTGCATTACCTGAGGCGATTCATAAAATCAACAAACTATTTAAACACTAGACATGCGAAGGCAATCTATAAATTTTAAAATGGTTTTCCGAGTAATTGGATTCTTACTAATATTGGAAGGCTTAACCATTTTTTCAGCATTGCCATTTTCTTGGTTTTACCACCCTGAAGGACTTTATGATTTCCATATCATGAAAGGAACATCAGAATTCTTCCCTATATTAATAGCAGGATTGTTTACTATTTTTATTGGCTTATTCTCTGTTGTTTACACACGAAAAGCTACTAAGCACATCTCAAAAAAAGAAGCATACTTGATAGTTAGCTTTAGTTGGATGGCCATCTCATTATTTGGTAGTCTTCCTTTTTATTTAAGCGGCTATTTTGAATCCTTCACCGATTCTTTTTTCGAAACCATGTCAGGATTCACCACAACAGGAGCATCCATATTAAATGATATAGAGTCTATTCCGCATGGCTTACTTTTTTGGAGGAGTATGACACATTGGATTGGTGGGATGGGGATTATTGTATTGTCCTTAGCTATCTTACCATTACTAGGGATTGGTGGGATGCAATTATTTACAGCCGAATCACCAGGTCCAACCGCGGATAAAATACATCCCAAGGTAAAAGAAATGGCCAAAAGACTCTGGGGACTTTATGTCATATTAACTGTAGCAGAAATTATCCTTCTAATGATTGGACATATGAGTTTCTTCGATGCGGTTTGTCATGCTTTTGCCACTATGGCCACTGGAGGATTCTCAACCCAGAACGACAGTGTAGCAGGCTTTTCGCCATATATCCAATATATCATCATCCTCTTTATGATATTGGCTGGAACCAATTTCTCTCTACATTATTTCATGTTGAAACGAAAGTTCTCCAAAGTAAAAGCTAATGAGGAATATCAATTATATATTGGAATTATTATTGTAGTTACCTTGATTATTACTGGAGGATTGATATTAAAAATGAATATGGGTTGGGAACAAGCCTTCAGGGATAGTCTATTCCAAGTAGTCTCCATAATAACAACAACCGGTTTTGTAACAGCCGATTACCTATTATGGCCATCAGGTTTATGGTTCCTTCTCTTTATTCTCTTTTTTGTAGGAGGAAGTGCAGGAAGCACAGGTGGAGGAGTGAAAGTAGTAAGGATTCTCATTCTTATTAAAAATAGTTTGTTAGAATTCAGAAGATTACTTCACCCACATGCCATTTTACCTGTAAGACTCAATCATCGACCTGTTTCTCAAAATATTGTATTCTTAGTCTCCTCTTTTTTCCTTTTCTATATCACTACTTTTGTAGTAGGAGTTGTTTTCATGACTGCTATTGGGCTTGATTTTATATCGGCAGTTGGAGCATCAGCATCCGCACTAGGTAATATTGGTCCTGCCTTAGGCTCACTAGGTCCTGTTGACAATTATGCACATATCCCCGATTTTGGAAAATGGGTACTAAGTTTCTTGATGCTGCTTGGAAGATTGGAATTATTCACAGTATTAATTATCTTCTCTCCTACTTTCTGGAAAAAATGATCTTCCAAATAATAAGAAGATCTTTTTTAATAATAGTAGGAATATAATCAATCTTTCTCCATGAATAGAAGTATCTATAACCATCCCATCATAGAACTCTCTACAGAATACCTTCCGTTTTGCAATAAACTAAGTCTAATAGAATCCACAAATACTCGTTTCCTAGTAAAGTTTTTCACAAATCTCATCCTTATGCATATCAATATATTACATCTTACTGTATGGTTTTTGTATAGGTGACAAAACGCCAAGTATAGTATTAGTATAGGTGGTGGGAATCACTTTTCAATAAGAAATTTCTAATGTTTGCACTGATAAAATAATGACACAAACAAATGATTAATTAACATGTTTATTATGAGAAAACAATTACTAATTATCCTTTTTGCAATTATTACTATAGGAATATTTTCACAAACTGTAACAACTTATAATACAGATAATGCAGGTATTTCTGTAGATAGAGTTTCAAGTATTACCGAAATCAATGGAGATATATGGATTGGTGAAGGAAAAGGAATCTCAAGATTCGACGGAACCACCTGGACTAATTACCCCTGGAGTGTGATGAATGCCCCTTGGGACTGGATTTGGATTCATAAGATTATTGAGGATCTTGATGGAAACATTTGGGCCTGCGGTGAGGCAGGACTATGGAAGTTTGATGGTACAAACTGGGCCTACTTTGGAGAAGGAACTCCTGAATTAAGTGCTGGATTTATGTTTATGGATATGGTAATGGATGAAGAAGGTGTACTTTGGATTCTGGGTGGAAACACAGTAGAATCTTGGTTATACTCTTTAGTTCCTTCAACAATGACTTTTACCGTGTTTGATTACATCAATTATCCTGAGTTAAATAACGATTGTTGGAAAATTGACATAAATAGTGAAGGGAAAAAGATACTTGCTTCGGATGATGTGGGTTTTCTTGAATTTGATGGAATATCTTTTACTACACATGAGGCTATCACTACTTTTGATTTTGACTATGATGAAAAAGATAACCTTTGGTCAGGTGGTTACTCCCCTGTTCAAGGACTATATTATTATGATAATGAAATTAATCAATTAGCAGAGTTTAAAACTAGTAACTCTTTAATCCCTTTTGACTGGATTCGTTTTATGATGTATAACTTCCAAGCAGATTATCAGTCTATTTGGTTTGCCGGTGAACAAGGATTCTATAATTATAAAGGTGTGGGCATTTATGAAGATGATAAAAATTTATTTGTTCACTTTGATGAGACTACTGGCCTTATTAATAATTATATTCAAGCTTTCTTTTTTCGTGAAAATGAAGCCTGGATGGGGACCTACAATCATGGAGTTATGAAGTTAGATTATACAAACTCTGCCATGATAAGCGCAGACACCAGCGTATTTTGGGTAGACATACAGATGGGTGATACTCAAACTATTCCGTTTAACATCAACAACAAAGGAGGCGGAAACCTTTCTTATATTGTTAATACTAGTAATACTGCATCTTGGTTGAGCACAAACGATAACGGAGGAACCACTACGGGATATGGTTCAAATCAACATGAATTTACCTTTGACGCTTCAAACTATAATACTCCAGGTACTTATGAAACAACTTTTGATGTGGAATCAAATGGAGGGAAAATGTATATAAAAGCTATAATGGATGTTAGCGATATTACTGGTAATAAAAACATAAAAGGATTAGACTTTATTGCTTATCCAAACCCAGCCAATGATATTTTGAATGTTAACTTTAAAAGTTTACCAGAGCGTATTAGAATTCTGAATGCCACTGGGCAGAGCGTTTATATTATGAACAATATAACCTACACTAACACTCTTGACATTTCAAATCTACCAGTTGGCTCATATATTCTTGAGACCATTTCTGAAGGTAAGAACCAACATATTAAATTTCAAAAGCTATAAAACATCTTACAATAAAATCTAGCTGTTCTTAAGAATAATTCTTAGGAGCCAATTCCAAAAGATTTTAATAGAAAACAATAGGCTCGGTTAATCCTTTTAATCGGGCTTATTTTTTTTTACAGAAAACTCATCCCAGTCTATTCCAATTGTAAACTTCTCTCTATAGGTATTCATATCGACAGCTGATAAAGATATAGTTTGAGAGGATTCTATATTTTCAACCTCCTCAGAAATCAATTCACCTTTCGGCTCAATAATGCTAGAGAATCCGGTATGCTTAGTTCCATTAGCATCGGGTCCTATTCTGTTGACTCCAACTACATAAGCCTGATTTTCGATAGCCCTAGCTACCAATAATGATTTCCATGCATAATTTCTTGCTGCTGGCCAATTGGCTACATAAATAAGAAGGTCGTATTCATATTGACCGTTCGCATAAGTGTTTTTAGCCCATACAGGAAAACGAAGATCATAACATACTAAAGGTTTTATTTTCCAACCCTTGTACTCGATTATTATGTTTTCTTGACCAGCAGTTATTTTCAAATGCTCGTTGCCTAATGTAAACAAATGCCTTTTGTCGTACTTTTGAATATTTCCATTTGGTTCCACCCAATAGAAACGATTGTAATAATTGCCCTCCTCATTAACTATCATACTTCCACAAATGGCGGTATCATACTTTTGAGCATTCCTTATCATCCAATCTAAAGAAATATGAGCCGCTTCTTTATCTACAGTTTCTGGCTCAACTACAAATGCAGTATTAAACATTTCTGGTAATACAACCAAGTCTGTTTTTTCTGACACAGCATTTAATTTTTCACTGAAAGTTAATAGGTTGGCACGAAAATCATTCCAAACTAAATTGGACTGAATGAAAGTTACTGTTAAATCTTGCATAGTATTTCGGCTGCTTTCTCTAAGGTTTCTTCTTTTTTGGCAAAGCAGAATCGAAGCATTTTGTGATCATCGTTTTTATGATAGAAAGCAGATACGGGAACACTAGCAATACCATGTTCTTTAATCAACCATTCAGCGAACTCCATCTCTGGTAAATCACTAATTTCTGAATAATCTAAAACTTGAAAATAGGTACCATAGGAAGGAACAGGCTTAAACCTAGAATTTTTGATCAACTTCAGAAAATAATCTCGTTTCTTTTGATAAAAAGAACCTAATCCTGAAAAATTACCTTCATCTTTTAAATGCTCTGCTATGGCATATTGTATTGGAGTATTCACAGTAAACACAATAAACTGATGAGTTTTTCTAAACTCATTCATCAAGTTTTCTGGTGCCACAGCATAACCCATTTTCCAACCAGTAGCATGAAATGTTTTCCCAAAACTAGCCACCACAATGCTTCTTTCGGCTAATCCTGGATAAGCAGAAAGGCTGTGGTGCTTCTTCTTGTCAAAGATAATGTGCTCATATACTTCATCACTTAAAATAATGATATCCGTATTTTTAGTAAGCTTATGCAAAGCATCCAAATCCTTCTTTGAAAGCACAGCTCCAGTAGGGTTATGAGGAGTATTCAGAATAATCATTCTCGTACGGTGAGAAATCATACGACTCACTTCTGTCCAATCGATATGATAATCGGGAAGGCGAAGCTTGGCATATTTAACAATTCCTCTATTGAGTTTTATGGTAGGGGAATAGGAATCATAAGCTGGCTCAAAAACAATGACCTCGTCTTCGTCTCTAACAAATGCAGAAATAGCGGTAAATAATGCTTGAGTAGCACCTGATGTTACGGTAACTTCTGTATCAGCATTATATTCAGCACCAAAAGTATTTTTGATTTTGGCAACAATCTGCTGTCGAAGTTCTGGTAAACCAGGCATAGGAGCATATTGATTATGCCCTTTCCTCATATTCTTTGCAATGAGATTAATGAGCTCAGCATCCACATCAAAGTCAGGAAAACCCTGAGCTAAATTAATGGCGTTGTGTTCATTAGCCATTTGCGACATCACTGCGAAAATAGAGGTTTTTACCCCTGGAGATTTTGATATAATTGAACCTTTAAAAGCTTCCATAAAAAGATTATTTCTAGAAAACAAAGATACAAAAAAGCCATATCAATTGGCTTGATATGGCTTTAAATATTTTTAAACATTAAACTATAAACCTAGTTTGGCTTTTACTAATGGCAAAATATCTGTACCATTTTTATAAAGTAAAACTTGCTCGTTTGCATTAATAATATATGTGAATCCATTTTCAGAAGCAACAGCTGTAATGGCATCTTGAGCTTTCTTAATTAAAGGTTCAGATAATTCCACTTGCTTATTTTGAATTTCGTACTGGGCTTGCTGATTGAATGCTTCCATTCTCTGCTGCAAATCCATTATTTCTTTTTCTTTAGTTTGTCTGATGATTTCTGACATTGTAGCTTGATTGTTTTGATAATCAGCATACTTAGCTTCTAATTCACTTTGCATGGCTTGTAATTGAGTTTCTAAACCAGCAACAAAAGTTTCCAATTCTTGATTTATTGCTTCTTGACCTGGCATTACTCCTAATAATTCTTGGAAGTTGATGTGACCAATCTTAGCAGTTTGAGCTTGAGCTGTTATGGATGAACCAGCAATTAATAAAACGACAAATAATTTAAATATGTTTTTCATTGTAATATAATTAGTTTCAAATTTATAGCAAATGGAATACCATATTGCGAGGCGCAAATTTATTCAAATAATTTAAATATCCGAATGGCTTTCCATAAAAAATAGTATTGTTTAAGTTTCTTTAACTCATTGCAAAAATAAAAATGAGTAAGTATTGTAAACACACCCATTCTACACTTTTTACACTATTTCCAAATAATTGATGAAATCGAATATTTCGATAAAAACTTTAGAAAAGGTTTTGTAAAATTGCATCTCAATTATAAAATGAATAAAATGAAAAGATTAAGTCTTATACTTATAGGCATATTAATGTTGATAGCCCCTCCTTTATGGGCTCAAGACAAGGTACTCACCTTTGAAGACGCCATATATCAGAACAGAAACATTTTACCCAAAAGGCTTTCTAGCTTATCTTGGCAAAGCAATAGCCAGAATTTTAGCTATAAAGAAAATGGGAAAATAGTTCTCCGCTCCATTAGTGATCAAGCAAAAGCTGATACCATATTAAGTCTTGCCGATTTTGCAGACTTAGCGCTTGGAGAAGATTCATTAAAGCTAAGTAGAATTCCAGGGTTTTCATGGACTGAGAAAAATGAGATAACTTTCAATCACGAAAACATGTTATTGAAATTTAATACCAAAACTAAAGTTTTAGAAAAGCTTAATACATGGGAAGAAGGTGCTGAAAACTCACAGTTTTCTGTAAATAATGATTTGGCCTATACTTTAGGAAACAACCTTTTCATTGCTAAACAAAGTGAAAAAATTACCGTTACCAATGATAGTGTTAATGGTATAGTTAATGGTCAAAGTGTTCACAGAAGCGAATTCGGAATAACTAATGGTATATTCTGGTCACCAAAAGGAAATGCATTGGCATTTTATAGAAACGACCAAACTATGGTGAAAGATTATCCTTTGGTTGATATTACCGCTCGTGAAGCCGAAGTTAATAATATCAAGTACCCTATGGCTGGAATGAAAAATGAAGTTGTAAAACTGGGCATCTTCAATTTAAATACTCAAGAAACACTATTTGTACAAACTGGCGATTCTGTTGACCATTATTTGACTAGTATCACTTGGGGGCCTGAAGAAAAATATATCTATATCACCGTTTTGAATAGAGACCAGAATCATATTTGGTTGAATAAGTATAATGCCGAGGATGGTAGTTTTGTTCATACTATTTTAGAGGAGGAAGCTACCACTTGGGTAGAACCAGAATTCCCTATGTATTTTTTGAAAGACAAGAAGGACGAGTTTATTTGGTTCTCGGAGCGTAACGGCTGGATGCATATGTATATCTATAAAACCAACGGACAACCACTGGAAGAAGTAGCTTTAACCCAAGGCGAATGGATGGTGAATGAATTTTTGGGTTTCGATGAATCGGGAAAGAATGTATTCTTCTCTAGTACTAAAGAAAGCCCAATTCAAAAGCATATTTATAGCGTAAACATTAAATCGAAGAAAGTTAAAAAACTTACCAAAGAGCACGGTACTCACAATGCTGTTTTTAGTCCAAACATGCAATTCTTTATTGACAGCTACTCATCAACTGATGTAGCCAAAGTATATACCTTAAGAAATACCAAAGGCAAAGAAGTTTACGAGTTATTAAGAGATGAGAATCCTCTGAAAGATTATAGCTTAGGTGAAACCACTTTAGGTATTATTGAAAATGAGGAGGGCATTGAGCTTCATTATAGAATGATTAAACCTGCAAATTTTGACACCGCTGTAGAATATCCTGTTTTCTATTATGTATATGGTGGTCCACACGCTCAACTAGTTACAGATAGCTGGATGGGTGGAGCCAATATATTTATGCAACTAATGGCACAAAAAGGCTATGTGGTTTTCACTTTAGACAATAGGGGAACACCAAATCGTGGCTTTGCTTTTGAAACTGCCATCCACAGGAAACTAGGAAAATATGAGATGGAGGATCAACTTGCGGGTGTTGATTTTTTATTGGAGCAAGACTTTGTTGATGGTGACAGAATGGGAATTCAAGGTTGGAGTTATGGTGGGTTTATGACCACTAATTTGATGCTCTCAAACCCTGGCCTATTTAAAGCTGGAGTGGCTGGCGGACCGGTAATCGATTGGCAGTATTACGAAATTATGTATGGCGAAAGATATATGGATACTCCAGAACAAAACCCTGAAGGTTATAAAAACGCTAATCTGTTAGAGAAAGCAAATCAACTGGAAGACCATTTACTAATTATTCATGGAGCCATTGACCCAACAGTGGTTTGGCAGCATAGTTTAGCATTTGTTCAGAAAGCCATTAAAGAGAAAAAGCAAGTCGACTATTTTGTATATCCTAGATCAGAACATAATGTAAGAGGTATTGATAGAGCTCACCTTTTAGAGAAAATGTATCTTTATATTGATGGACATTTGAAGAAATAATTCTTCTTTTAAATATCTACATAATGCCTGATGAATATATTTCCTTGGGCATTTTTTGATCATATAAATTCAAGTAGTAAATGTTACATAATTGATAGTATTCCACGCAAATGAATGACACTAAGAATTTCTCACAAAGGCCAGCAAAGAAATTGGGAAATGCCACTCCTTATTTCCATGCCCTAAAGGCGCTCTTATTAGTCGGGAAACTACTCACTTAAAACACTTTAAACTTTATTTACTTTAAACTCTAAGTATTTTAAGCACTATCTTTTACAATAACTCCAATCTATAAGAATCCATTTTAATAAAAATAAATAGTAGCACAGTAAAAGACCAAAGGGAAGATCCCCCATAGCTAAAGAAAGGAAGAGGAATACCAATCACTGGCGCCAAGCCAATGGTCATGGCGATATTAATGGAGAAGTGAAAGAATAGTATTGATGCTACCCCATATCCATAAATCCGGCTAAAGGAGGAACGTTGTCGTTCTGCGACAATGATAATCCGAATAAGCAAAAATAAAAACAGAATCACTACCGTTGCGGTCCCCAAAAACCCCCACTCTTCGCCAACTGTACAAAAGATAAAATCGGTGCTTTGCTCAGGAACAAAATTATATTTGGTTTGGGTTCCTTGAAGAAATCCTTTTCCAGTTGGTCCTCCAGAACCTATAGCAATCAATGATTGATGAACATTATACCCAGCTCCCCGATAATCCGTTTTCATTCCCAATAGAACTTCGATCCTTGTCTTTTGGTGCTCTTGGAGGATGTTTTCGAAGGCATAATCTATAGAGAAGATAAATCCACCCACCAAAACCAAAATAGCTAAAAGGCTGAGGATATTTTTACGTACTTTTTTCATCAATAAAAATAAAAGCACCGCTATCAAAGCAACAGATATGAGCATAGTGAGCTTGCCAACGAGTAAGGTGAGTATAAATAATAGCGCAAGTAGAAAACCAAAAACAAGAAAATTTCCTGAGAAACCTTCTCTATATAAAACCAAGATAAAAGAGAAATAAACTAAGGCACTACCAGTATCATTCTGCAAAAATATAAATACTGAAGGTGCAAAAATAATGACTCCAGATCGGATAACTTGCTTCACATCTTTTAAATTGATTTGAATGCTGCTTAAATATTTGGCTAAGGCCAAATTGGTCGCAAACTTGGCAAACTCTGAAGGTTGCAAAGCAAAACTCCCCACTTGTATCCAACTTTTGGATCCTGCAACCTCCTTTCCCATCACAAGAACGGCAACCAGCAAAAGTAAAGTGGCACCATATATGACATAAGCAAAACTGGTGAAGAATTTCATATCGATCAGGAGAATGATAAAGATGAGAATCACTGAGGTCCCAATCCATAAAGCTTGTTTTCCGTAGCGCTCTCCCATATCGAAAATAGAGGAATGCTCTGGATTATAAACAGCAGCATATACACTCATCCATCCCATTAAGGCTAAAGCAAAGTACAAACCTACTAGCCACCAATCTACATTTTTTAATATGCTATTCTTTTCTCTCATATTCTATCTCTCTTAACTCTCTATACTTCTATCTAACAAACTTAATCAAAGCTTGACTAGTCAGGAGTAATGAGATCCGCCTCCAAAATTCTCTTCTCTTTTTCTTTTCTGATGACTACCCCATTCAGGTATTTTTCCATCATCAAGCTGGCGATAGGCGCGGCCCATGTGCCTCCGAAATCGCCTGCATTTTCTACCACAACAGCAATCGCAATCCGAGGATTGTCCATTGGTGCAAATGCGATAAATATACTGTGATCATCACCATGTGGATTTTGAACGGTTCCGGTTTTACCACAAACGGTCACACTATCCATAGCTCCTCTTCTAGCTGTTCCTCCTACTTGAACAACTCTTCTCATCCCTTCAACTATAGGAGCAAAATGCTCCGCTTTTATCTCCACCTCTTGCTTCTCGTTATACTTACTAATGATATTAGAAGGCTCCCCAATAGATTTAACTAAATGTGGTCTAAAATAGAATCCTCTATTGGCGATTGCTGCCGTTAAGTTAGCCAATTGAAGAGGTGTAATCAATAACTCCCCTTGACCAATAGCCAAGGAACGAACCGTCAAAGCATTCCAAACGCCACGATAAACTTTATCATAATATTCAACCGAAGGAACCATGCCAGACTTTTCATACATCAAATCTGTATTAAATTTAGTTCCCAAACCAAAGCTTCTCACTTTCCTCGACCAATTCTCAAATCCTTTTTTCACACTTCCAGCCTTTGGGTTGTTTAATGTATTTCTAAATGTATTCCAAAAATAAGGATTACAACTCTGCTGAATACCATATATCATCCCTAATGGAGTAATATGATTATGAGAACATTTAATAGGCTTAGATACTGTTCCTTGACAACTAAATTCTGTGTTTATAGTCACCACATGTTCATCCAAAGCTATGAGTGCATTAAGCATTTTAAAGGTAGATCCTGGAGGATAAGCTGCCATTAAAGCTCTATTATACAAAGGTTTTAGCGTATCATGAAGTAATAAATTAAAATTCTTACCTCTATTTCTTCCTACTAAAATAGATGGATCGTATGAAGGGCTAGAAACCAGGCTCAGAATCTCTCCGGTGGCAGGCTCTATGGCAACTATTGAGCCCAGCTTATTCTTCATGAGGAGTTCTCCGTATAATTGCAATTCTGCATCTAAGCTGGTATACAAACTCTTACCATTCACAGCTAATGTATCAAAACGTCCTTCCTTATATTTCCCTTTCTTTCTGTTCATCACATCAACCATCACATATTCGACACCTTTTTCTCCTCTCAATTCCTTCTCATAAAATTTCTCAATACCACTTTTTCCAATATAATCACCTGAGCGATAAAAGGCATCCCTATCTAGATCTTTTCTATTAACTTCACCAATATCACCTAAATTTAAGGCTCCAGAGCGATATGGATACCTCCTCAAGGTTCTTTCTTGTACATAAAACCCAGAAAAATCATATAATGTTTCCTGCAGATAGGAAAATTCTTCTTTGGGAATTTGCCCCAAGAATAAAGAAGCTTTATAGCGGCTGTATTTTTTTGCCTTATCCATTCTACGAATAAATTCTTCGTTAGAAATTTGTAATAAGGAACAAAAACGAGTGGTGTCAAAATCTTTAAGTTGACGAGGAATCACCATCAAATCGTAGGCTGCATTATTGGCCACCATGATTTTCTCATTTCTATCATAAATAATACCCCGAGCAGGATATATAATATTCTTCCTAATCACATTACTATCAGCAGATAGCGCATACTCTTCTTCAATGATTTGAACATAGAACAAGCGAGCCAAGAATATCATTCCTATTATGGAAATGACACCAATCATAATAAATTTTCGATCTGAATAGTTTTTCTTCATGTGCGGAGTGATTGCATACAAAATTAGATAAATAGATAAGGCGAAAAATATAGAATAAAATACATATTTAACTATCTGTTGTTAATACCAAAAAAATGTCGAAGTGAATTTTTATTATGAATTTCATAGTAATCTGGCTAAAGCAAGGTATTTTTTGTATCTTTAAGCTTCCATAATTTTTAAAACCTTGTCCTATGAAAAAATCATTTATACTCCTATTTGCATATGCTCTTTTAATGATGACTTCTTGCCAAAACCAAGACGAACAAGAAGTAGTTAAAAAGCCTGAGAAAAAAGAAATTGACTTTGAAAAAGAAAAAGCCAAGGTTTCAGAACTTCTAGATTTATATGCCACCAGTACAGAAAGTGGCGATATAGAAATGATAGAACAAATATGGTGTCCTAAAGAGGATGTTATATTAATTGGTACCGAGAATGATGAAAAACTAATGGGCTGGTCTACCATTAAAAAAACCATGTCTGGACAATTCAATTCCTTAAATGAAACCCTAATATCTATCACAGACCAAAATATCTCTTTCGACCGAGATGCCCGTACTGCTTGGTTCTTTGAAGAATTGAATTATAATTTCATCTATAATGATAAAGCGATGAGCTTAGATGGCATTCGTTTTACCGGAGTTTTTATTAAAGATGACCATGGTGTATGGAAATTGGTTCAAGGCCATGTTTCGTTACCGACAAGTATAGATATGAAATAACCCTACATCTTTATTTTTAGATAAATATTTTCCTTGTTAATTAATAGTTCTCTAAAGCTATAACTACTAATTACAGTGGTTTTATTACTTTGAACCATCGCTCTATTACCACTTGTGTTTCTCACCTCTTTTGGGGTATTCACAATGAATTTATAGTTGACATAATTTAGCATATCCTCAGAAGGAAGCTGTTCACTGAGTTCTTGTTCTTCTAATAATCGCTCCAAATATGGACTTAGGTTGGGGCGAATTACTCTATTCTTTTTTATCTTAATAAACTTCTTTAGAAACATATTAGGTTTGATTTCGGCTAGGGCATAAAGTGCATTGTTTAGAGATTTCTCGTCAGCAAAATCGAAGCTGATATTAAACTTCAGCTGTTTGGCATTGAGGTCTTTTTTGATATTTGAAATACCAGGTTGTGCTTTTAAAAGTCTTAGTTTCTCGTCCAACTCTTGAATCTGTGGAACCTCGGGTACTCCACCCATCTGACTCATCATACCCCCAAAACCACTAGTTTCAAGATACATTTCATATTTTCCAGAGAGGTCTTTATTAATGGTAACCTCCTCAACTAGGTCGATACAAGATGTTAAGCTTAAAGAGATAAATATAATGGCAATACTAAAAAGTAACTTTCTCATTCGTTTAAATTTTGGTGCAAAAATAAGAGATTATCCAAGCAAGAAACGAATGAGAAAGTAATGTATTACAGTTTTAGAATTTTTTAAGGTTTAGTTTTGTTTTACAAACTTCTTTTGAATTAATTGTTTTCCCAATTCCATTTGCAAGATATAAACTCCATTTTGCAAATCCGAAATATCAATTTCTAAATCTTCTGAGGATTTTTCTTCTTTTCCATTTAACACCTGTTGACCAGAAATATTGAATACTTTATAATTGAACTCACCTTTTTCTTGGCTTTGGATTGTTATGGATTCTTTGGCTGGACTTGGGTAAACTTGGAAGTTATTACTGGAGGATAATTCTTGTTGGCCTACGAACATATCTACTGGAAAAATCTCTCCCAAAGTATCACCATTATGCAGATAACCTGTGATTTCATTATTATAATCCCATTCAAAGCCATGAATTTCTCTTTCCATAAAACCAAAATCAATTGAATACTCCGATTTTGTATATTCCAATCCAGTGTAAGGAATTAGTAATTCTGGAACATTGTCATCTTGCAAATAGTCGGTTAATTCAAATCCATTATCCAAGAGTATGGATGTATTAGTTTTTGTTAAACCTCCCCACTTATGATAATCTATTTGGGATATGCATAAATCTTCAAATTCTATTTCTAGTAGTTCATTTGGATAAGATTCTGTATATTCATTTGGATAAAAAACCAAAACAGTATCACCATAGGTAATTTTATCAAATTTACCGTATTCAAATTCAGTATACTTTCTATAAAACTCTGCTTCAAATATCAAAGAATCAATATGATTTTCAATATTGGTTACCTCATACCTCAGATAATTATGTTTGAATTCCACATTTTTATAAGCTTCTGCACTGTAGGTATAATAACACAAAACGTCACCCACCTCAAATTGACTAAACATATCTTCAAACTTCGGCACTAAGACTCCCAATTCACGCCCTTCGATACCCAGTAATTGATAATTACTAAATTGAAGGACTCCATGATTTTTCGTTAACACAAAGGATTCATTATTTGATAATGATATGATTTTAACAGAATCCTCCTCTCCAATTACATTTATCAAATCTAATGAACTGACAACAGCCGTGACAGAACTTTCCTCATCAAAAATCCATTCTTCATTTAGTTGAGCATTAGGGAGTAACTTAAATTGTTGATTATAGCTTTCAAAAACCCATTCTCCATTTTCGTATACTTTTGCTTGGTCCAAAAGAAACTGAGGCTGATTTGCAAGCATATAATTGGGTTCCGAACAAGTATCGCATGGACTTACGATTTTATTGAAATAATAGACTTCATGATCGCTCATCTGTTTAGTCGAGTCCACCCAAAGTACATTATCTAGTATTTCTAAGTCTCCATCATTTGAATAACAAAATCGCTCAGTGGTATTTATTGGTGCCCAATTTTGAGCAAACAAACCAATGGTCATCATTAACATGATAATTAACAGTAAATTTTTCTTCATAGTTTTTATTTTAAAAAGTGAATAAATGAAAGTAGGTGTTGATTCATTCTGCTTTTCCCGCTAATTTAATGAAATTACATTTGTTTGATAAATTTCTTTCTAATGATTTGGTTATTCATAGCTATTTGAAGAATATAAACTCCATTATGCAAGTCCGAAATATCAATCTCTAAATCGGCTAGAGTTTTTTCTTGCTTCCTATCCAAAACCAATTGCCCTGAAATATTGAATACTTGATAATTGTACTCACCTGTTTCTTGGCTTTGGATTGTTATGGATTCTTTGGCTGGGCTTGGGAAGACTAGGGAATTATTATTTATTGATAATTCTTTTTGTCCTGTGAAAATATCTAATGGGTGAATATAACCTAAAGTATCTCCATTATCAATAACTCCGACCAATTCTCTTTCTCCCCCCCATTCAAAACCAAAGTTTACATATTCTAAGAAGCCATATTCAACAGAATGCTCCATCAACATAGATTCACCAACAGGGTAAAGTTCAAAACTATACAAACCCTCATCATGATACATCAAATTGGCAAATGGCCAATCTCCTTCATAAGTAAACTGAGTCTTCTTAAGGCCTCCCCACTTAAAATTTGAAAGCTTAGAGATAGCAATCCCTTCGGAATAATTATACATATCAGGCCCTCCTTGTATAAACAATGTATCATTGGGATACGCATCTGTAAATCGATTCCTATATACTACAATATCCTCATAACCTTTAGTAGATATTTGGTTTGAACTTTTCCAATACCAATCTGTATTTGTTCTAACAAAGGCATTAAATACAATGGAATCTTCATACCTCGTAACATTTTCAATATCATACCTCACATCCGAAATCCAGCCATAAGTCTGATCGTCAGCTGCCCAATTATTAATATGATAACAAATCACATCCCCAGCACTGATCTCCGCATACATATCCTCAAAATTCGGAACCTGAAAGCCCAAGTCTCGTCCTTCGATACCTATGAGCTGATACTCGTTATTCCAATTTACAATTCCATGATTTTTTGATAAAATAATCCCCAATCCATTGGAAACCAATATTGTTTTTATTGAATCCTCTTGCCCAAATAAATCCATCATACCTATTTCTGAAATGGTGGCAGTGATATTGCCTGCAAAATCCCAAGAATCATTTAGGGAAGCATTGGGCTTTAGCGTATAAGTTTCTAGCTCTTCAATGGGCAAAAAGAAAGTATCTTGAAAAACCCAATCTCCATCTGGAAATACCCAAACATCATCCAATAAAAACTGTGGTTGATTGTATAAAAACAAACTTCCTTCTCCATTCTCAAAAGGAATAGCAATTTTATTGAGGTGATAAACTTGAGCATCATCAACTTCTTCAAAGGTCTCCACCCAGAGTACATTATTTATCATATCCAAAGTATCATCAGAGGAATAACAAAATCGTTCAGTGCTATTGATTGGCGCCCAATCCTGAGCAAACAAACCAATACTCATCACTAGCATTAATAATAAAAGTAAATTTTTCTTCATAGTTTTTTGTTTTAAAAGTGAATAAATGATGATAGGTTTTGATTGTTTCCATATTTTAAGTCATTACTTTTTCCCTGACAAAGGCAAAAACCTTATTGGCTCTTGAAATATTTTGGCTATAAACCCCTATAGGAATATTATTAATGGACTCTAAATCTTTATCCACGAGATTTAAATAATCCATGATCCATTTATAATGAACAGGTTCCTCCGTTTTCTTATCTTCTGCAATAATCTTTTCCGCCTCTGCTTTTGTTAATTCCTGATTGCGGATCATATTATTAATTTGAGGAAGTCTTCGTGAAGAACCAAATCTTTTATCTCGAATAAAATTGCTAAATGGTTCAGCAATGCAATCGAAATGACGAGTATAATCAGAATCCTCAGAATCGCTCCAGTTTAGTTCTTTTTTGATAATCTCTCCAATTTCGAAATCCGAGGGCAGATCTTCGTAATACAATATATTAATCTTTCGACCAAACCTCCCCAATTTGGTTTGGACAAAGGCAGAGATAAAATTCATCCTTGGATAAATTAAAAACTCGTCGATCTCTTGTTTACTGATTTCTGGACTTTGGGCTAAAATGGTTCTCAATCTTTTTTGATCGTATATGTTTTCTTTGGTAAATGAAGTATGTTCTGCGGGAGAATGTCCCAGTAGAATAATGGGTATTTTATAATCTTCAGAAACTTTAAGCATGCTTCGCTCTATTGCCACACCACAAACACCACATATTTCTCCAGATTCCAATAAAGAAGTTCTGTACATTTTTCTTAAAACCTCTTTATCATGCCTATACCAAACATGGTCTACCTCTGCTTTAGCTATAGTTTTCTCAATATTCTCTTTGGCTATATCACTCATGAAGCCATTATCCAAAGTATAAGTCAATACTTTCAATTTATACTTCTTTAGCGCCAAGTATAACACATAAGTACTATCCTTTCCTCCACTCAATGGAACTAATGCATCATATCGATGATTTTTCTTTTTGATATTAGAGAACAAATCTAAAACCCCATTAGAAGGCTTGGGAACAAAAGGCGTATATTCTTGACATTGATTGCAGAGGCCACTTTCATCAATCACTATATGGCTCAACATATCATGATTAAGACAGGTCTTACATTGCCTCGATTTAGTTTGTGATTTCATTCTATTTGGTTTTACCCTCCGAAATTATACAGATATTATAAGTTCAGCAATAGGGGAAATCACTTATTCTTTAAAAACGTCAACCATTTCAATTATAAAACAGCTTTTAGAAAAGCTATTTCAAGGAATAATCGGATTTCACCATTTTGATATTACTATATCCATTTGCGGTAAAAATCCGGAGGATATATATACCATTTGGAGACTCCTCAGGAATACGAACACTTGCTATTCCTCCATTATTATTCCATGAAATTGGAATGAATTGGCCAGTTAGAGAGAGGAGTTGGATACCTTGTATTTCTTCATTTTCTGAAGTAATTTTCATCTGATTTACAAATGGATTCGGTGAGATGCTGAATCCTGAAGTTTGCAAATCATCAATACTTGTATAATTGGTATCACAGACACTCCAGTTTGGACTTTGATACTTTTTGAATCCTGCACTATCAAAACACAGCAATTCATATTTGTGCAATAAATAATCATCCATTTGTGCAAAAGGATAAAATGGATGCTCTTCACAACCCACTCCCTCTAACCAATGAAGCTGGCCTGTATATGCAGCATCTGCCTCTGCGTACTCTAAAGTTACCCTTATCCGAATTCTATCAAACTTTTCAATATCCTCCACTTTTGTCACAGCAAATGCGGCTGTATCCTTAGCAATCCATTCATACTGATTCCAGCCCACATAAGCAGTATCACCAACAGCTAGCGTGTAATCATAAAGTAAATATTCTTTTGCATTACAATCTTCTCTATTTCGATAATATGCTTTTTCATGATTCGCTCTGATATATGCTCTTTTATTGATATCTTCGAAATTAATTTTGGAGTATCTGTTTCCGCAGAAAACAAAATCATTTGTATAATTATAACTTTGAGTTGTAGCAATATTTGGTATTTCAGTTTTCAAATCCAAAACATTCCATTTTGGCTGTTCATTTATCATTGAAAACACATCATCAGAATAGTATCCTTGGTCATAACACATTTCGTTTATTTCCTCTTCAGTATTACAACCCTCAGAATTGTTCTCAAATCTTATATAATCTGTGCTTATAAATTGACAAATACTCTCCACACTGCACATAGAAAGTAATGGATTGTTTTTTATTTCAACAGATTCTAAGTCTGCATTATTTATACCTTGCAGGCTACTTAATCGTTCATTATTTGCAATATACAAGTGGTTTCCTATTTTACTTAGGTTCTCCATGCCTATTAAGTTCTTTATAGAGTCACAATTATAAACTGTAAGAGTCTGAGAAATCATCTTCAAAGTCTCAAGTCCATTAAAATCCTTTAAGCCATCGCAACCTGAAATACCTAAAGACTTATTAATCTTATTAATATCGCTAAATCCAGAAAGCTCTTTGAGTTTATCTAAATCTTTAAGGAACAAAGAACCATCAAGAGTATTTAATTTGGGAAAACCGTAAATAGTTTTTAAACTATCTAACCTTATCAGGCTAATTCCACCTGTATATTCTAAATTTTTAATACTAGCAATTTCCTTCAGGTTTCTACAATTCTCAATCAATAAACTACCTGACAATGTTTTCAAGGAATCCAAATCATCAAGAGAAACTAAACCGTGATTATTCAACACAACAAAGTCCCCAACTACACTTTCTAGGTTATTAAATCCTTCTAGGCTTTCAAGCCTATTATTGGTTTGTATAGTTACAGTTCCACCAACTACATTTAACTGATCAAAACCATTTAAGTCAAATATTGAATCCAGTCTCAACAATGTAAAATTACCTTTAATATAATTCAATGAACTAAAGTTAGCACAATTCTTTAATTGAGCTCCAAAACTTATATTAAATTCACCCCCAACATATTTCAATTTTTGAAATGCATTTATGCTCTCTATTTTTTTAAGCTTATCAAGTACCAAATCACCAGTGACACTATCTAAATTTTGAAAAGCACTGAATTCAGCAAGCATACGTCCATCTTTAATAGTAAGGTTGGTAATTTTCTTCAAGTTATCAAAACCTGAAAAAGATTCTAAACTATCGTTATACCTAATGGTAAGACTATGAAGTTTTCGTAATCCTGTACCACCTAAACCGGAAATATCTTTTAGCCTTTTATTATCCTCTAAAAGGATATAATTCACAGAATCTAGGTTTGGAATACTATTCAGAGTATGTAGACTCTTGTTATCATTAATTTTCAGTCTCTCAATGACCTCTAAGCTTTCAAATTTAATAAACTCCAAATTTTCATTGCTTTCAATCGTCATATTCTCAGCTTTAACTAAACCAGGGAAATTAACCTCCTGCAAACTATCGTTTACAAGAATATAAAATTGCTGTCCTGCATTTTTCAGATTTTGAAATCCTGTAACTTTTTTTAATGACTTATTACTTCCAATATATATTAAAAACAAACTATCAGTTTGATTAAACCCTGAAACTTCTTTTATTAAATCGTTACTGCTAAAGACAAACGATGATTGAATTGTTTCTAAATTTTGAAAAGCTGAAAGGTCTTCTAAAATTTTTGTTCCAGACACTCTAAATCCGCCACCTATAGAAGTTATATTTTGAAAAGACGAAATATTTAGAATAGAATCCGTTGACATTAACTCTAACTCACCTTGCAAACTAGTTATTTTACCAAAACAATCAATATCCTTCAATCTTTTTATATTAAAGAAATTGATTCCATAAACCGATTCAATGTTAGACAAGCCTGACACACTAGTCAATTCATGACAATTATTAACCTGCAAGTCACCTTCAATTTCGGTGATTTGATACAAGCTATCCAAATTCACAATATTATCACCGGAAATAATTAAACTTCCCTCAATAATGCTACACTCAGGATAATTTATTGGAAACTGATCAACCTGTTCCTGACTACTAAAAGTAATACCATCGGGGAAACAGCCTTGGGAGGTTGCTAAATTTGTGAATAAGAAAACGAATAAAATAGGAAGTATAGCTTTTTTCATGACAAAACATTTAATTGGTTATATATGTTAAGTCGTATATCAATGAGCCTAGGGTGCCTGAAGAAATAAAAAAAATTCATCAATCTATCCACGAAAACAAACTCAACGAACTATGAATCTGATTTACAATCAATTAGATGAAATAGAATTTAAAAAGATGAGAAAAAGAATTACTTAATAAAAGACTTATAATACTGAGATTTCTTTTTATCATCGAAGCGGCCATAGATATTGGCCATATAACTGGCATACTTTTTACCGTCTTCCATATTCCAAAGGGGCTCAAAATACTTTAAGGATTTTTTGAAATCCGCAGTTACTATATCTAATTGCTTCAAAAGGATATTATACTGTTTGTTGCTTCTATTCTTATTGTATTTATCCATTTGAGTTTGGTAGCGATTCTCTGCTCTGTTATAATATTTCTTGGCCAACCAAATTAAAGCCTCTTCGTTCTCCCCATTAAAAACTAATAATTGCTCAGCCAACTCATCGCATTTTTCTGTCTGCTCCAATTCCTTATTTAAATCGAAATATAATTGAACATAAACCTCCTCAGATTTTGATTCATTATCCATTTTTTGCCAAGTCTCAGTGACAGCCTCATAATTATCGGCTTCCATATAGGTTTCAAACAAACGGTTTCTCATTGGAGTACTGTCTTTTTGATCCGCGAAGTGGTCTTTATAATATTCTAAAGCGGTAAGCTCTTTGCTTAAATTATCAATCATTCTGTATCGCTCAACCATCATCACATACATGTCGGCATCAGCATATTCTTTATGCCTAGCTTTATCAAAGTTTTGCTCCGCTTTCTCATATTGCTCCATAGCAAATTGTGCTTTGGCTATCTCAGCATAGGCCTTAGGATTTACTTCTAGCACTTTGGTTTCTTGCTCTTGGATATAGGTATTCCATTGATCTATGGATTGTTGATAAGCTCCACCTTCATAAGAAGTCATGGCCAATTGTTGATAATCGATAGTTTGCTTTGGGGTTCCACAAGCAGTAAAAATCACAGTTATAAGTAGTAAATAATAGAAAATATTTCTTTTCATGGCTTCTTCATTTGTCATCTGAGTATTCAAGACCATTTTCAAACGGACCTTTTCTTTTGCTCAAAAAATTAGTCGGCAAAAGTATAAAAATCTTTAAGCGCACATACTGTAAAATCTTGATCTTTATAATACTTTTACATAAAACACTTATTATAGGTTAATTATTACTTCATCTGATATTATTTTATAAATTTGCAAACCTTAATAAAACAGCCTACAATATGGATTTATTTGATAAAACTGAAGTAAACTTAGGCCCTTTGGGTCAATATGCTCAAAAAGCCGAAGGATATTATATGTTCCCCAAATTAGAGGGTGAACTTTCCAATAGAATGAAATTTCAAGGAAAAGATGTTTTAGTTTGGTCTTTAAATAACTATTTAGGATTGGGAAACCATCCTGAAGTTAGAAAAGCTGATGCCGACGCCGCTGCTGAGTGGGGAATGGCCTACCCAATGGGTGCTAGAATGATGTCTGGGCAAACGGAGTATCATGAAAAATTAGAGCAAGATTTAGCTACTTTCGTAGATAAAGAAGCTGGTTATTTATTAAATTTTGGATACCAAGGTATGGTTTCTATCATCGATACATTAGTGGATCGCCACGATGTTATTGTTTATGATAGCGAAGCTCATGCTTGTATCTTAGATGGTATGAGAATGCAAGTGGGTAAAAGATTTGTTTATCCACACAACAATATAGAGAACTTAGAGAAGCAATTACAACGCGCCACTAAATTAGCAGATAAAAACAAGGGAGGAATCCTCGTGATTACCGAAGGTGTCTACGGTATGGCTGGTGATCTTGGTAAATTGAAAGAAATTGCTGAGTTGAAGAAAAAATATCAATTCCGTTTATTAGTTGATGATGCACATGGTTTTGGTACTATGGGAGCAACAGGAGCTGGAACAGGTGAGCATTTAGGATGTCAAGACGAGATTGATGTTTACTTTGGTACTTTCGCTAAATCTATGGCAGGAATTGGTGGTTTTGTTGCTGGTAATGCTAAAATGATCAAATTTTTAAAGTATAATATGCGTTCTCAGATTTTCGCCAAATCTCTTCCAATGCCAATGGTTATTGGAGCTATTAAGCGATTAGATATGATTAAAGAAAGCCAAGAGCACAAAGATAAACTTTGGGTTATCGTGAATGCTTTACAAAAAGGATTAAAAGAAAAAGGATTTGATTTAGGTGATACAGAATCTCCTGTAACTCCAGTAATGTTAAAAGGTGGAGTTCCTGAAGCCACACAAATCACAGCTGACTTAAGAGAGAATTACGGTATTTTCTGCTCTATTGTTGCTTATCCAGTTATTCCTAAAGGAATGATATTATTACGATTAATTCCAACAGCAGTGCATACTTTGGAAGATGTTGAATATACTATCAAGTGTTTTAGCGAAGTGAAACACAAACTTGAAACTGGTGTTTATGAAATGACATTTAAAACAATGACTGCAGAGTAAAGGCAGCCTAGAACTTATATGTTTATTCAGAAAGTTTGAATTCGAGGCTTGTGAAGTCCGATAATTGGGAGTTTACTTGTGTAAATGACCAATTATAGGGCAAGCGTAACCAAGAAGTCGGACTTTATAAACAACACAAAATAATTTGTTTTAAACCCAACATAATTTAAAAAGCTCGTAATTCGATTATTACGAGCTTTTTTATAAATTCGCAATAAAATTTTCCTTGAACCCATTTAGCATTTCATACTCCTATTTATGCATCCAATTTATTGGAATGCTTCAACTAGATCTGTCTATTCTGCAGTTTTCATCAGAAAAGAAAATCACCTACCCACTATGGAAAAGGCTGTGGAGAATATACAAATTCCTGAAGAGAGCGAAAAGAAAAAGAAAGCAAGAGGAAAAGAATCAAAAGAACAAGAAAAAAGAGGAGCGCAATAAGGAAAAGAGATTCAGAAGAAGAAAACGATGGAGAAAAATAAAAGTTGTTGCAAGAAGTTTTGTTAAACGAGGAAAAATAAGTCAACGAGCCAAAGCTGCCATTGCAGAACAAAAGAAACTTGACGATTGGCGCAGAAGGAAGAAAAACCGTTTATACAAGGTCTACTTCAAAGGTTTCTTCAAAAGAAAAGCCAAACACCCCAGACAGATAGAACTCATAGCACGTAAGAAAAAAGAAAAAGCTTTTCAAAAATATCGTAAGAGAAGACTTTATAAATTCGTTCTTAAAAAAAACAGAACTATTATTGTCAATTTTCTAAAAGGGAAAGGATTACCTCCTCGAAAAAAGAAAGGCCCTTCTCTTTGGTTGCAAATCTCTAAAAAAGATCAGCTGACTATTTCTACTCAGTCACTCATGATGTTTTTAATGAGTTATTTCTTTATTGAGCTTTTCTCAAATTTAAGCATGGCTACTACCTCATTACTTTTCGACTATAAGACAGTGGTTTATTATTATAATATTGAATTTTTGGTGGATTACGATGCTTGGTATGCCGACTCCATAAAAACTATTTTTGCTACAGGCCCTATTGTCTCTTTTATCATTGCAGTATTGAGTCTTATTATATATAGCATTGTCTATTTAGAAACAGGAGTATTAAAAACCCTCCTCCTTTGGGCAATTCTTCATGGAGCCAATCAGCTTATTGGAGGAATATTAATTGGCAACCTATTAGGAAAAGGCCTTGGTTATGTGATCATGTATATGTACTATTCCGATACAGGTAAGCTTATCATGTCACTACTTATCATTATGAGTTCAGTAATAGTAGGGACAGTTTCAACCAAATACTGGATCATGTCGGCCAATTCTTATTATAATTACTCCAAACCATATAACAGACCTCTATTCATAATCAGCCAAGTATTCATACCCTATGTCGTAGGAACATTTCTCATTTGGTTGATTTCACAACCAGAAGTCATGCGGTACGATACCTTAATCAACATTTCTATGATATTCATGATTCTCCCTATTCTTATTTTAAATAAATACTATCAAGAATATTATTTTGAAGAAGGAGAAATAAAAATCAAATTATCATATCGTATTGTCATTTTTGCTCTCGTCTTTATTGCTGCTTACCGCATACTTCTAGACCAAGGACTAAGAATTGGCTAATTAAAAATTAAAATGATAAAATTTGTTAAGGATCAGTATCTTTGCAAAATAAAATAAACAAGAATTAGTTTTATAAATAAGGAATTATAAATAACACCATATGGAGGCGCAAAACACACCAACCCCAACACAAAAAGGAACCAACAAAATGAAATTTGTTTGGATAGCCTTAGCGGTAATCGCTATTGCAGCTGCTGCATACTTTGCATGGAATAACAGTACCGTGAAAGCAGACTTAGATCAACTTGAACAAGAAAAAGCGATAATGAAGGCTGAACTTGAAGGAGAACTAGAAACCTTAATGGTGGAGCATGATAGAATAAAAGCAGAATATGGTGAATTAAGTGATAGCCTTTCTATCAAAGACAGCCTTATCATTGCTAACGCGAAAGAAATCAAAGACTTACTAAACTATAAATGGGAATTTTATAAAGTTAAGAAAAAACTAGATAAACTTAGAGTGGTAGCCAGGACCTATGTAGGCCAAATGGATTCACTTTATACTGTAAACAATGAACTTGTAGTAGAAAACAAAGAGATTAAAGCACGTTATAATGAAGAGAAAGCCATTAATAAAAACCTAAATAAGGAAAAAGCTCAACTTAGTGACAAAATAGTTGAAGCAAGTGTTTTAAAAGCTTACAATATGACAGCCAGCGCGGTCTACCTAAAAAAAACAGGCAAAGAAAAGCCTAGTGATAAAGCACGTAGAACAGACATTATTGAAGTATGTTTCACCCTTGGGAAAAATGTGGTTATAGAGCCAGGACAAAAAGAGGTTTATGTTAGAATCGCCCGTCCTGATCACAAAATCCTAACACCTGGTGTAGCCGAAGATTATGTATTCGATTATAAAGGAGAACAAATTCAATATTCTATTTTTGAGAATGTAGAATATGATAATGAAGCTCGCCCATTATGTCTTCGTTGGTTAAAGAAATATGAAAACATTGAAATGCAAGCTGGAGTTTATGAAATTACAGTATTTGCTAATGGTGAAGAAATTGGAAGTACAAGCTTGGAACTCAACTAAACGAAAATAGCAATAAAGAAAATCTAGGAGAAGCTGACAGCCTTCTCCTTTTTTTTATTTTACATTTGCATTATGTGGCTTCAGAAACATCAATATCAATTTGGCCTAACTATTATTTTAATAATAGCCGCTACTCTACGCTTCTATAATTTTTTCACGCTCCCCTATATGTGGGACGAACTAAGCGCCATAAGCCGACTGCAGTTCAATAGCTTTTCAGAGCTCATAGAGAAAGGCGTAAAACCCGATGGTCACCCAGCCGGCGTGCAAGTATTCTTATATTATTGGACCCTCCTATTTGGCAGAACAGAATGGATAGTTAAACTTCCATTCAATCTCATGGGATTGGCATCTATCTATTTAATTTTTAAAATCGGCCAAACTTGGTTTGGAGATAAAAGTGGAGTTCTAGCAGCAAGTTTCATGGCCACTTTACAGTTTTTTGTATTGTATAGTCCTGTTGCCCGTCCTTATATTAGTGGATTGTTTTTAACTTTAATGATGGTTCATTATTGGAGTTTATATATGTTTCAAAATCCTTCGAAGAAATTTCTAGCTGGATTTATCATATTTGCGGCTCTTTCTGCCTATAATCATCATTTTAGCTTGTTATTTGCTGCAATCATAGGGTTCTCAGGCCTCTTTACTATTCATAAAAGTCAAGTGAAAGAATATATTATATCTGGTATTTTAATATTTACCTTATACCTTCCTCATATGCCCGTTTTCATTCATCAACTAGGTATTGGTGGAATTGGTGGAGAAGGACTTTGGCTCAACAAACCCAATTACAGTTTCCCACTAGAATTTATTGATTGGGCATTTCAATTCTCAAGCACTATCCTCATACTCGTCGCAGCTTTCTTTGCTTATTCTATTTTCGGAGACAAAAGCACTATATCGAATAGAAAAACTACAAAAAACACCCTCCTCATTTCTTGGTTTTTACTGCCTATAACTATCGGACTAGGATATTCACTTTACATTAACCCAGTGATACAATACTCTATGCTAATATATAGCTTCCCCTATTTATTATTATTAATTGGCTCAGGTATTGAAAAAATGAAATGGTGGTCTTTTTATCCTAGCATTCTCCTTATTATTATTCTGAATACATTTAATTTAATAGAAAACAGAAAACATTACGAAATCATTTTTAAACAACCATTTGATATCACAGCTCAGATGCTCAATGAGAATAACAATTTAACAGAGGGCGAGACATTCATTATTTTCAACACTATAGAAGATTACCAGACTTTCTATTTCGCCAAATACGAAATTAAAAACCCAGCATATTTTAATGTTTATAAAGAGGAAATAAGTTCCAAAGAATTTAGTCAGATAATCAGTGCAAGAAAAGAAGACTTCATATTAGCTAGTGGAGTTCCAAGCAATTACATTCCCATCATACAACAGTATTATCCAAACTTGACTAAAAGAGTCGATGGATATACAGTAGAAAACTATCTTTTTAGTAAATCACGCATTCCCAATATCTTAAAAAATCAAGAAATAACAACATTCTCAGAGGAATCTAACAAAACAGGTTGGAAGTTTAATGATGCACGATTCGTAGAAGACAGCTTGGCTAATTCGGCCTATGAGTTTAAGGAGAAAGACGAGTGGGGATTAAGTTATTCCGATTCCATCAGCAAACTTAAAATAAAACATGGAGTCATAATTGAAGTAATTGCTGAAGTTATATGCGATACAAATGACCTTAATTCATTATTAGTAGGTACAATCCAGACCACCTCAGGCGAAACCATATGGCGTGGCGCACCTATGTCTTTAATCTCTACATCAAAAAAGAACCACTATAAAGCAATCCAAACTCTCGATTCAAAGATACTGGTAACCAAAAATGATTGGAACAACAGTATCTTGAACCTCTATATTTGGAATAAAGATAAAGAAAGCTTCAAAATACATAATATAGAAGTCTCTACTAGGGCTAATAATCCAATCCGTTATGGTCTTTTCAACAATCTTCAATAGAAATTCTTTTTTTCGCTTTGTGATATTAAAATAAAGCGTAATTTTGCCGCCCTTAGTACAACAACACCCCTGATTATTAATTTGTTAAAATTATTAATTAGAACCCTGACCATATCCGTTATTTGACGGTGCTTCACAAAACAAAGATATCAAAAGGCAAATTGGAAAGCTTCACACCAATTGTCTAAAAGCTTGATATAAATTTGGTTAAACAAGAAATTGTTTCTATTTTTGCAGCCCATTTTGAAAATGGATATGTTCAATTAAGTAAAACAATTGTAAATGAATACTTTAAGTTACAAAACAGTAAGTGCAAACAAAGAGACCGTTACTAAAGAATGGCTTCTCATTGATGCAGAGAATGAGGTTTTGGGAAGATTAGCTTCAAAAGTAGCTTACCTTTTAAAAGGTAAACACAAAGTTAATTACACTCCTCATGTAGATTGTGGTGATAATATTATCATTATCAACGCAGATAAATTTATTTTAAACGGTAAAAAGTGGGATCAAAAAACCTATATCCGTCACTCAGGATATCCAGGTGGTCAAACTGTTATGAAAGCCAAAGAAATGATGGAAAAAAAGCCATTTTTCATGGTTGAAAAAGCCGTTAAAGGTATGTTAATGAAAAATAAACTGGGAGCACAACAATACAGGAATCTTAATGTATATGTTGGAACTGAACATCCTCATGCAGGACAAAACCCCAGAACTATTAATTTAAATGAAATTCTGTAGCCATGGAAATTATTAATTCACTAGGTAGAAGAAAAAAAGCTATCGCAAGAGTATATCTCAAAGAAGGTAATGGACAAATTACTGTTAACAAAAGAGATTACAAACAATATTTCCCAACTGGTACACTACAGTATGTAGTTCGTCAGGCTTTGGAACTTACAGAATTAGCTGATAGATTTGACGTAGTTGCTAATTTAGATGGTGGTGGAATCAATGGTCAAGCAGAAGCCTTACGTTTAGGTATTGCTCGTGCATTGGTTAAATTCGACGAAGAAAACCGTGCTAAATTGAAAACTAAGAGCTTAATGACTAGAGACCCTCGTATGGTGGAACGTAAGAAGCCAGGTCAGCCTAAAGCTCGTAAGAAATTCCAGTTCAGTAAACGTTAATATTATTATCAAATATTGTTTAGTATCTAAATCAATTAGACTCCTCAGAGGACTACTTTTTGATTGAGAATTAAAGAATGTAAACAAAAATTAAAGATGGAAAAAGTATCTTTTGATCAATTACTCGATGCTGGTGTTCATTTTGGACACCTTAGAAGAAAGTGGAACCCAAGTATGGCTCCATATATCTTTATGGAAAAGAATGGTATCCATATCATCGACCTTTACAAAACACAGGCAAAATTAGAAGAGGCAGCTCATGCCATGAAACAAATTGCCAAAAGCGGAAAGAGAATTCTTTTCGTAGCTACCAAAAAACAAGCTAAAGAAATAGTAGCTGAGCACGTTAAAAAAACTAACATGCCTTACGTTACTGAGCGTTGGCCCGGTGGAATGTTAACAAACTTTGTTACCATTCGTAAAGCGGTTAAGAAAATGGTGACTATTGATAAGATGGCTAGTACTCCACAGTACAAGAACTTATCAAAAAGAGAAAGACTTCAAATCACTCGTGAAAGAGAGAAGTTAGAAAAAAACTTTGGTAGCATACAAGATTTAAACAAATTACCTTCAGCGGTATTTATCGTTGATATCAACAAAGAGCACATTGCTGTTGCAGAAGCTAGAAAATTGAACATACCCACTTTCGCAATTGTTGATACCAACACAGACCCTACTCTTATCGATTTTCCAATTCCTGGTAATGACGATGCTTCAAAATCAATCTCTACTATTGTTGAATATTTGACAAAGAGCATTGAAGAAGGTCTTACAGAAAGAAAAATGGAAAGAGAAAAGAATCAAGCTGATGAAAAAGCAGCAAAACAAAGCAAGAAAGCTGAAAAAGTAACTTCTGAAGAAGCTACTGAAAAAGCTGAAGGCGATGATTCTGGTGAGAAAAAACCAAGAAAAAGACTTTCTAAATAGTCTGAAGCGTAATAAAATTAATAATATTTTAATAAGAAAAAAGATGGCAAAGATTACTGCTGCTGAAGTAAATAAGCTTAGAAAGCAAACCGGAGCTGGTATGATGGATTGCAAGAACGCCCTAGTTGAAAACGATGGTGATATCGAAAAAGCAATTGATTACCTGCGCAAAAAAGGACAAAAAGTAGCTGCAAAGCGTTCTGATCGTGACGCGGCTGAAGGTGCTATTCTATCAGGAACAAATGCTGATAACTCTTTTGGTGCTGTTGTTATGATTAACTGTGAAACTGATTTCGTTGCGAAAAATGACGACTTTGTTGCTTTTGCTAAATCAATTTTAGATGTTGCAATTGAAAACAAGACTACTACAGTTGAAGATTTAAAAACTTTAACTATTGGTGGTCAAACAATCGAAGCATTAATTCTTGACCAAGTTGGTAAAATTGGTGAGAAAATTGAGATCGGTAAATTTGCAAGCCTTAATGGTGCTTATGTTAAAACATATATCCACCCAGGTAATAGGCTTGCTACCGTAGTAGCAATGTCTAAGAACGTTGATGGTGTTGATGAAGTAAGTAAGGATATAGCTATGCAAGTTGCTGCTATGAACCCTGTTGCTTTAAATAAAGATTTAGTGGACAAAACTGTTATCGAAAGAGAACTAGAAGTTGCTAAAGATCAAATACGCCAAGAAGGTAAACCAGAAGCCATGCTCGAAAAAATTGCTACTGGTAAACTAAACAAATTCTTCAAGGAAAATACTTTATTAAGCCAAGCTTTCATTAAAGATTCTAAGATAGATGTTGAAACTTATGCTAAGAATTTAGACAAAGATTTAACTGTATCTAATTTCTTACGTTTTGCTTTAGCCTAAACTAAGTGTTTTTTTATATAAAAACCATTCTTACCTATGTAAGAATGGTTTTTTTCATTTTAATAGACCTTTCAAATACTATAACCAAACTCTCATTATATTAGAATTCATTTATCTAACCCTCAGTAGACCAAAAATATTATTATCATCGATTTCTTGTGAGACAGAACAGAGAGATTTCAATGAATCCCTGGCACTAAATAACACCACAAAACAATCCTCAAATAAACGTTCGATATACATGTTTAAAAGTAACCATTCATTGAATAAACGTAATTTTTGATCATTCTATGTTACTGTTGAAACGACAACAATAAACAAAATTAAATAATTTTCACTAGCTAATTTTAAAGCAAAAAAAAGCAAGCTCTTTGAGGAAAAGCTTGCTAAGGAATGGAAGATGAGATTTATTCCTTTGTGTTACATCAATAAGGATAAAGTGATATAGGAATCACTTTCAGCAACAAATTTAATAGATTCATTTAGTTTTGTCACTACCAATGAACAAACGTGTGGACATATTGAATAAACTATGGATCTTATCGAATAAACGATTTATAAACTGTAATATTTCTATACTTTTCCAATCTAAACAATTGCATTTCAAGACTCTTTTTTTTATTTTAGACTAGCTTATAAAAAATAGTTTTATTATATTTACATAAAAAAGATTGATATGGAACCGAACAATTTAAAGAATAGGGCTAACGAAAATACATTGATCTATTTTGTTGATGACGATTTAATCTATTTAAAAGTGGTATCTCATGATTTAGAAAAACAGGGATATAAAAATGTACGCTCATTTAGTAACGCTAAAGACATCATAGAAGCTGTTAAAGAAAAGAAACCCGATATTAGTTTATTGGATTATCATTTGGGAGGCAAAACCACTGGACTAGATGTTTTAAAAAAAATTAAGCAAATTAGTCCTAGTACACAAAATATTTTCCTCACAGCATCAGACGATATTAATGTAGCCATTGAGACGATGAAAAATGGTGCCTACGATTACGTAATTAAAGGAGATACCGCTCTTATTAGAATCAATCACCTTCTTGGCAATATTTGTAATCACATTAGAGCCGATAAAAAGGGAAACGTCATATTATGGTATAAGATATTCATTATTATTTTAATCATATTGGTAGGAGTTTTAATAGGAATACAGAATTACGGGCCTGCTTTGTAAATAGTCTTTCATTTATCTTTGATATTAAGGTTACCTCATATATTCATGAATTTTAGAAAGATATTCAAATATATAAGATGCTATGATTAGGTGGTTTTGCCGAAATACCTAATGACCATGAACAACAAGCCAAAACCCAAAATATAAGAAAGTATAATAGGAAAGCCAAAAGCCACGGGAAGTGTCCCTAGTAATAAAGAAACCCCTCCTACAGAAAGCGCATAAGGTAATTGCGTCCTAACATGTTCAATATGATTACATTGACTAGCTAAGGAGCTCATAATAGTTGTATCGGAGATTGGACTACAATGATCACCCATGACAGAACCAGCAAGAATTACAGAGACGACATTATGGAAAAGGACAATAGATTCATCATAGGATAATCCTGCTTCTGTTGCTAACAACCAAATTGCAGGAAGCATTAATGGATACAAAATAGCCATCGTTCCCCAAGAAGAACCAGTAGAGAAAGCTACCAAGGCAGCTAAAACAAATGCCAAAGCAGGGATTAAATATGGACTAATCTGTAAATCGATTAAACTACCTGAAATAAATTCAGCAGTATGAATATTCTCTGTCAATGCTGCCAAAGCCCAAGCCAAAGTTAAAATTAAAATAGCAGTGAGCATGATCCTAAAGCCATCAACCATACTATCCATAGATTCTTTAAGGTTTAATAACCTTTGAGAAACACTAAGGATTACCGCAATAAAAACACCAGCCAAAGATGACCATAACAAAGCTACATAGGAATCTGCATTACCAATGACACCACTCAAATTACGATAGAAGCTCAATTCACTCGACCAAGTAGAGGATTCTAATCCTGTGATCACTAAACCAGCGATAGTACCAAAAACTACAACAAGAACAGGAATTAATGCATTAAAAGCGTGAGGTTTCACTCCTTTTTTAGGCTGATAAGAATCATCAAGCGGGGTTTCTTTTTCGATTTCCTTCAGCACTATATGTTTGATCTTTATTTCAGCCTTCCTCATAGGACCAAAATCGCGACCTGTAAAGATAACCATCAAAACAAACCCAAGAGTAAATATGGGATAAAAGGAATATTGTAAAGAATTAAGGAAAACTACATATGGAGTCTCGTGTATATTTAATTGTTTTATCCCATCCTGAATATAGCTTAACTCAGCCCCTACCCATGTTGTAATTAAGGCTATTGAAGCAATTGGAGCTGCAGTAGAATCAACCAAATAAGCTAGTTTCTCTCGCGAAACCTTTAAACGATCTGTTACCGGACGCATGGTATTCCCGACCACCAAAGTATTGGCATAATCATCGAAAAATATTGATATTCCTAGCAACCAAGTGATAAACTGTCCAGATTTTCTAGTTTTAGCATATTTACTCAGAAAAGCTACTACTCCCGCCATTCCTCCATTTTTGGTAATAATATGCACCATCCCCCCTATAAGCATAGAAAAGACAATAATTGAAAGATGCCCTGGATCATTTAAGGCTCCAATAATATAATCAGTTATAATACTGAAAAAGCCTTTATAAATAGCAGCAAAGAAAGACTCTCCATAGAAAAATTGAATGGTAGTGGTTCCAATAAATATCCCCATAAATAAAGCAGTAAAAACTTCCTTAAAAACTAAAGCCACAAAGATGGCTACAAGGGGAGGGATAATACTAAACCAAAGTGGTATCGGATTAACTTTTACTTCAATAACACCGTGGGTGGATTCAAGCTTAATAATAGATTCCACATCAATTTTAATGGGTAGGTATGCATATCCATCTATGATTTCCAGTGTTTCAGCTTTCCCATTTACATAAACATCAAGAAAAGAATCTGAAGCATTTACTTTTATAGGAAAATCTAGTTCAATTCCCTGCATTATGATGAGTGGTTTCTCAACAGACCAAGCTGTAGTTTCTTGAGAAGAAACGGACTCAACTTTTCCCACTAAAAGAAAGAATAGGGCAAATAAAAAGACTAAACTTGAATATTTAATTGGATTCATCCTAAAAGTTTAGGGCGAATTTAATAAAAAGACTGGATGCAAGCTATAATTCCGGAAGAATCATAACCACAAATAGCTTTTAATTCCTCAGGTTTTCCATGTTCAATAAATTCATCAGCAATTCCAAGGTTTTTGATTTCCCCTTTAAACTGTAATTTATTTTTTAGTTCGGAAATTGCCGAAGCAAGACCACCTATTAAAGCACCATCTTCTATGGTAATAATTTTATCGAAACGCTCAAAAACCTCCTTGACCAATTCTTCATCTAAAGGCTTGAGAAAACGTAAATCATAAACTGCAGGCTTCTTGTCCGACTCAATTTTTTCAATAGCTTTCAAAACTTCTACACCAACAGTTCCAATACTCAAAATTGCTAAATCTTCTCCATCTCTTAATTGACGACCTCTACCAATTTCTACTTTTTCCAATTCACAAGCCCAATCCACATGTGAACCACGTCCTCTTGGAAAACGGATAGAGAATGGACCTTCTTTATAATCTTTAGCGGTATTCATCATATACCGTAACTCCCATTCATCAAGTGGAGCTGCGACAATCATATTTGGGATTCCTCTAAAATAAGCTAAATCAAAGACACCATGATGGGTTGGTCCATCCTCTCCTACCAAGCCTGCTCTATCCAAACAAAAAACTACAGGTAACTTTTGTAAAGCTACATCATGAACCACCTGGTCATAAGCCCTTTGCATAAAAGAAGAATAAATATTACAAAATGGTTTCATTCCAGAAATAGCTAATCCAGCAGCAAAAGTAACAGCATGCTGTTCTGCAATCCCAACGTCAAATACTCTCTCAGGATATTTCTCCATCATAAAATTAAATGAAGAACCGGTGGGCATAGCAGGGGTTATCCCAACGATTTTTTCATCTATTTCAGCTAACTCCAGTAATGTTTTCCCAAAAACATCTTGAAATTTGGGCGGGATACTGTCAGCTACCTCTATACTTTTTATCAATTCTCCTGTCCTGCTATCGAAAGTACCTGGAGCATGAAAAGTAATTGGATCTTGCTCCGCGGTAGCTAACCCTTTACCTTTCTTCGTTATGATATGCAATACTTTGGGGCCAGGAATATCTTTTAAATCAGATAATACCTTAACCAATCTTGGCAAATTATGACCATTCACCGGACCAAAATATCTAAAGTTCATCGATTCAAACATATTACTACTCTTGAGGAGGGTAGTTTTAATGGCTGAATCTATTTTACTTGCAATTTTCTGAGAAGCCAGACCTAATTTATCCATCTTCCCCAACATATTCCAGATATCATCCTTCAATCTATTATAAGTCTTGGAGGTTGAAACATCAGTTAGGTATTTATGGATAGCACCCACACTTGGATCTATGGCGATTCCATTATCATTTAGAATGACAAGGATATTAGAATTGCTAACACCAGCATTATTAAGTGCCTCCATAGCCATACCAGCCGTCATGGAGCCATCACCAATGATTGCAATATGCTGCCTATCAATTTCGCCTTTTAAACGCGAAGCTTCTGCCATACCTAAAGCAGCAGAAATACTAGTAGAGGAATGTCCTACACCAAAAGCATCATATTCACTTTCACTGATTTTTGGGAAACCAGAAATCCCATATAGCTTTCTATTGGTATGAAATTCGCTTTTTCGGCCTGTTAATATTTTATGCGGATAGGCTTGATGACCAACATCCCAAACTAATTTATCATAAGGAGTATCGAATACATAATGTAAAGCAATACTTAATTCGACAACCCCCAAACTAGAAGCCAGATGGCCGTGATTAGTTGCTACCACATCAATAATACATCTTCTAACATCAGAAGCTAATACTTGCAATTCTTCTTCTGTAAGATTCTTTAAATCTGTAGGTAAATTAACCTTTGATAATATTTTGCCAAATTGGTTTTGCATAATTCGCAAAATTAGATTTTTATTGCATCCATAAGTCAGTTTTTGAGAATAAAATCCAATATCATTTAATTATTTTATAAAAATGCTGTTCTCCAATTCAATAGGAATATGTTATAATCAAACAAGGCATTTAAGATGATAATTAAGGGGACCTGATTCTTTATCATACAAAACTTAATATAACAAAAGAGGCTCAAAATAAATTTGAGCCTCTTTTATTATTTAATTAAATGATAATTAATGACCTCCGCTAGCAGGCATTTTTAGTTTATCACCTGTCTCATCTGCGATTTTCTTATACCACTTATCACCATAACCTGGCTGTTTCATATTTGGGTTTTGATGTCCAGGATTAGCAGTCTTGATATTACCATCCATGTATTTCATAAATAAGTATTTATAAAAATCTTTCCATGCATAAGTAACCATATCAGCTTGTGAACAAGAATAATGAGTTAAATATTCAGCAGCAGAATGAGGATTCTTTTCATAAAGAGCTACAGCACGTTGGTCAACCATATCAGTGTGCATCACAAATTGATCTTCAAACATTTGTTGTTTCTTTTCAACTTCTGGATGAATTTCATTATAACGAGTATAGGCCAAGTTTGTCACTTGATTAAATACCCAGAAAGCAGCATCATCAGACCAAACCATCATTTTACCATTTCCTCTTTCTAAAGTACGTGGGGCTTTGGTAATACTAGAATACAAAGGAACATAAACACAGCTAGAGGCATCATCAACTCCAAACCAAATAATTCCACCAACTGGATCTGGCAACCAAGAACGACTTTGAGAAATAAAAGAAAAACCTGTTTGTTGAGTAGCAGTAGCACGCTCGTTACAATAAGTTTCGCCATCTACTTTCCATGTCAATGGTCTCCAACGGTATGGATTTTCAAAAGCACCAGCTCCCATATCTTTACTCATATCTAATTCTGTTCCTTCTAAATGATTTCTCATAAAGAACATCATATCTTGAACAGATATTTTTCTGTTAGGCTTCACCCATAAAGGCATACGATTGGTTGGGTAATGATCTTTATTCTCATCACCATTGGCTAATTTCTTACCATGCTCAATATTACCTTTTACATATTCCCAATAGTTATTGGCATCATCAGTAATTTCATTAAACATAGACCAAACGCGAATTTCACAGAAACGCGCCCCTCCAAAATCAACTGGAGCATAAGAATCTGAGAAACTAAAGTTTTTATCTGCACCGGAGAAATATCCTTTTTCACGAGCAAAAGTGATAACGTCAGCAGCATAAACATTTTCTACTTCTTTATTGAAAATCTTATCCATTTCATCAGAAGAAATAGAAGTTTTTCCATCACTTAAAGGGAAAGTAGTAATACGAGCTTGATTGGCATGACCAGAAACATATCCATCAGGAATACGACGTGCTACCCAAACGGCACCTTTATTATCAGGTCCCTTGCTAATCAATTCCATAATCCAAACCTCATTAGGATCAGAAATAGAAAAAGATTCACCAGAACTATAATATCCATATTCAGCCATTAAACCAGCGATAGTTTTAATCGCTTCACGAGCATTTTTTGCTCTTTGTAAGGTGATATATATTAAACTACCATAATCCATGATTCCTTTTGGATCACGCAATTCTGAACGTCCACCATAAGTTGTTTCTCCTATGGCCAACTGAAATTCATTCATATTACCAACCACATTATAAGTTTTGGCAGCTTGCTTAATCTCTCCAAGATACTTTCCTGTATCCCATTCATAAACATCTAACATCGCATCCTTTGCCCATGTTGTAGCAGGCCAGTGATATAATTCACCATATAATACATGACTATCGGCGGCATAACTAATCATGGTAGAACCATCAGTAGATGCACCTTTAGTAATCAAATAATTGGTACAAGCGGAAGCTTGATGGCTTGAAAAGACCACCGTGAAAGCCACTAGTACAAGCACTAATATCTTCTTCATAAGTATTGTATTTTAAATATATAATTGACGAAGCACAAAAGTAAGTTTTTTGGGGAAATATACAAGGATGCTAAAGACAGGCTTGAACGCTATTTAAAATTAGTACAATCAAGGATAAATAAAGGATTTTATATGGGTATTCTCGAACCTATAGTAGGTTTAAAGCTGCTATCTTCTCCACAATAAAAGAGGATAGTTTTATATTAGATTCCATGGTCCAACCAGCAATATGAGGGCTCAATAAAACCTGATCGGAGGAGATTAATTTTTGGAAACTTTCGGGTAAATCTTCTTCTTTTAGCTTCTCAAAAGACACACCTTCAAACTCCAAAACATCTAATGCTGCTCCCAATACTTGTCCAGCTTCTATCCCTTTCATTAAATCAGCTGTGTTTACAACTGGTCCACGAGCCGTATTGATGAGATAGAATGGTTTGTTCATTTGCGAAATAAATTCATCATTGAACATATAGCGAGTTTCTTCGGTTAAAGGCACATGATAACTGATGACATCAGCTTGTTTAAAAACCTCCTCTAAAGCTACTTCTTGGGCATATTCATCAGAAAAATTGCTTTTATATTTATCGTAGGCAATCACCTTCATCTCAAAACCTAGAAGTCTTTGGGCAAAAGCTCTTCCCATATTTCCATATCCGATTATAGCCAATGTTTTTCCTTTTAGCTCAAAGCCTCGGTTTTCTTCTCTTATCCAGATGCCATTTCTAACTTCCTGATTAACTCTAACCAAATGATTTCTTAAGGCGAGAATCATTCCTAAGGCATGTTCAGCAACAGCATCGCGGTTTCCTTCAGGAGAATTGAGGCAAGCGATTCCTAAAGATTGGGCAAATTCTACATCAATATTTTCCATTCCCGCTCCAACTCTACCAATAAACTTTAGTTTTTTGGCTTGTTTCAGAATATGCTTGTCCATTTTAATTTTACTACGAATCACTACTCCATCATAATCAGCAATACAATTTAGATAATCCTGATATTTATAATCATCAAAATAATCGCATTGAAAGCCCATTTCCTCTAGTTCTTGAGGCAGGATTTCATGAGTAGTATCTATAAATAAAACTTTCATTTAATGAGTTTTAAAATATTCTATCAATAATTGAGCTTTTGATAAACCCACCTCTTTTTCTAAGGTCTTTAAATCTTGCTCTTTAATTTTCTTAACCGATTTAAATTTCTTCAGCAATAATTCGGTGGTCTGTGGACCAATACCTTTAATTTCAGTTAATGAAGTTTTTAATGTTCCTTTATCTCTTTTGCTTCGATGATGCGTAATTCCAAACCTGTGCGCCTCATCTCTTGTATGCTGTATGATTTTTAATGTCTCCGATTTTTTATCAATATACAAAGGTAAAGAATCACCAGGGAAATAGATTTCCTCCAACTTTTTGGCAATCCCAACAATGGTGATTTTTCCGCGAAGCCCTAACCTATCAAGACTTGAAACAGCAGCACTCAATTGTCCTTTACCTCCATCCACAACTATCAGTTGAGGTAAATCGGCATTTTCTTCTTGCAATCTTTTATAGCGTCGGTATATGACTTCGGCCATGGAGGCAAAATCATCGGGACCAACAACAGTCTTTATATTATAATGTCTGTATCCTTTTTTATAAGGTTTGGTGTTTTTAAACATCACCATGGCAGCAACTGGATAATCTCCTTGAAAATTGGAATTATCGAAACACTCAATATGACGAGGAAGTTCATTCATCCTCAATTCCTCTTTCATTTTATCGAGTATTCTTTTTACGTGACGTTCTGGATCTATTAAATCTTTTTTCTTTTTCTTATCCAACTGATAATACTTAGCATTACGCTCACTTAATTCTAAAAGATGCTTCTTATCACCAATTTTCGGGATAGTGATATAGATATTATCGAATGCTAAACTTATTTCAAATGGCAATAACATCTCTTCAGCTTCCAATCCATAAGTCTGCCTAATCTCAGCTATTCCCATTTCTAATAATTGTACAGGACTTTCCTCTAATTTTTTCTTTAACTCGAGAGTATGGGTTTGAACAATGGCCCCATCAATCACCTTCATAAAATTGATATAAGCAGCTTCCTCGTCTTCAAAAAAGGAAAATACATCCACATTTTTTATATTTGGATTCACCACCATAGATTTACTTCTATAGCTAGTTAAAACTTCTAACCTTTCTTTAAGCATTTGTGCCTTTTCAAATTCCATTGCTTCGGCATAGCTCATCATCTTTTGTTTCAACTCTTGAATTAAACTGGCTATGTTTCCTTTTAAAATCCTTGCTATCTCTTTTATATTTCCATCATAATCCTCTGTGCGTTGTTTTCCAACACACGGCCCCAGACAATTACCAAGATGGTAATCGAGACAAACTTTAAATTTACCAGCTTCTATATTCTTTTGTGAAAGATGATGAGCACAAGTACGAATGGGATATAATTGACGAATCAGTTCCAATATGGTTTTCATCATCTTACCAGAAGCATAAGGGCCAAAATACTGAGAACCATCATCATTTTTTTTACGCGTAGAAAAGACTCTAGGAAACGCTTCATTTTTAATACAAATCCATGGGAATGTCTTATCATCTTTGAGGAGGATATTATAACGAGGCTGGTACTTTTTGATAAGATTATTCTCCAATAAAAGCGCATCCACCTCTGTCTCCACCACTATAAATTTAAGGCTTACTATTTTTTTGACTAAAACCTTTAATTTTCCGCTATGATTTTGTAGCCCAGCAAAATAAGAAGAAACGCGTTTCTTTAGGTTTTTGGCTTTACCTACATAAATGATCTGCTCATTTTTATCAAAATATTGATAAACCCCTGGCTGGTGAGGCAAAGTTCTAATCTGCTTCTTTATGGCTTCATGAGCTTCATTCATAGAAAAAACTATTGTTCAGCTTTTAAGCCATCCCAACCTTGAGCTCTAATAGGAATGGCCTTATCAATTTCAGTAATCATCTGTGCTCCTGTCCCTTCATCCATCATATGACCAATAATGATAAAAGAATCATCATCCTTAATTTTCTCATAATCATCTTGAGAGATGGTAAACAAAAGCTGATAATCTTCCCCCCCATTTAATGCTAAGGTCGCCGGATGAATCCCAAAGTCATCAGAAACCTGATGGGTTTGAACATCCAAAGGAATTTTATTTTCATAGAGATGACAGCCCAATTTTGAAGCTTTACAAAGGTGAAGAATTTCAGAACCTAAGCCATCGCTAATGTCTATCATTGATGTTGGAATAACATCTAACTCCTCTAACTTTTTCACAATATCCACTCTCGCCTCTGGCTTTAACTGACGCTCTATAACATATTCAAAACCAGAAAACTCGGGTTGTACTTCAGGTGTTTTTTCAAACACTTTCCTTTCTCTTTCCAGCAATAAAAGCCCAGCATATGCTGCTCCTAAATCGCCAGTTGTAACCAACAAGTCTTTTTCCTTGGCTCCAGATCTTTTAACAATACGCTCCTCTTTTGCTTTTCCAATAACAGTTATTGAAATCACCAAACCACTAGTGCTGCTAGTAGTATCGCCACCCACTAAGTCAACATTATACTTGTCGCAAGCAAGCTTTATCCCCTCATATATTTCTTGCACAGCCTCTAAAGAAAAGCGATTACTTAATGCTATTCCAACAGTTATCTGAGTAGGAAGTGCATTCATAGCAGCCATATCAGAAAAATTTACAATAGCAGCTTTATAACCCAAATGTTTTAATGGAACATATGACAAGTGAAAATGAATTCCTTCCACTAATAAATCGGTAGAAACCAATACTTTTTCATCCTCCTTAAAACCAAGAATAGCGGCATCATCACCAATTCCTGTGAGAGTACTCTCTTGTTTAATCTCAAAATCTTTAGTTAAAATTTCTATCAATCTAAACTCACCTAATTCGGATATTTCGGTTCTTTTCTTTCTCTCTTCGAACATGCTGTATTATTTTTTTGCAAAAGTACAAAATGAATAGCACATATGGGTGATGATTATTTCTTGAATCAATTAATATTAGATCAGCTTTAAAATAGAAGAATTAAAGACGTTGATTGAAGTCATTTTTTTATTATTTTAGCCTAAACAATAATATTATGGAAAATTATAGTATATATTTTTGGTCTACATACCTCATGCTAGCCATTGTTTTTGGTTTGATTGGTAAAAACACAAAACTTGGTTTCTGGGGTGTTTTTATTTTAAGCGTGTTTTTAACACCTGCAATTGGTGTAGTAGTGATTTTAACGGCAAAACCCAAAGACAATAAAAAAAGAAAACTCTCAACAAAATAATGAGAATACGACCATTTCACTCATGCAATTATTATGCAAGCATAAATAAATATGCCCTATTTAGTTTAACAAAATCTAATCTGCACTGATTTTATTTAAAACTTGTTCAAATTAATTTTGTATAATTCTCTATATCAGGCGATTCCATATTTACAAAAACTTTAGGTTTAAGCAAAAAATACGGTGATATTTTTTGCTTTTATTGTTTTTTAGTTAACAGCTAAACAAATACTTTTGCAGTAATATTTTCAAGTAATAATAATAAATTTCAATATATGAAACCAACCCACATAGAGCACATAGGAATTGCAGTTAGCAACCTTGAAGAGAGCATTAAATACTACGAGGAAGTTTTAGGATTAGAATGCTATGCTGTTGAAGAAGTTACAGACCAGAAAGTAAAAACAGCTTTTTTTATGGTAGGTCAAACAAAACTCGAATTATTAGAAGCTACTGCTGATGATAGCCCAGTTGCTAAATTTCTAGATAAAAAAGGCCCTGGCGTTCACCATATAGCTTTTGCAATGGATGATGTAACTACTGCCTTAAATGATGCCGAAGCAAAAGGCGTACGTTTGATTGATAAAGAACCTCGTGGCGGTGCTGAAGGTTTAAGAATCGGATTCCTCCATCCTAAATCAACAGGTGGGGTTCTTACAGAGTTTTGTGGTAAAAAATAATAACATTCATTTGTAATAATTATATATAATGGCAATACAAGATAAAATAGACTTGCTCATCAAAAAACGGGAAGAAGCAGCCCTTGGCGGAGGAGAAAAAAGAATAGCCTCCCAGCACGCCAAAGGGAAATTCACAGCCCGTGAGCGAATTGACATCTTACTCGACGAGGGCAGTTTCGAAGAGTTTGATATGTTTGTAACTCACAGATGTACTAACTTTGGCATGGATAAGCAGCATTTCTTAGGAGATGGTGTAGTGACAGGTCATGGAACAATAGATGGTCGCATTGTTTACGTTTACTCTCAAGACTTCACGGTATTTGGAGGTTCTTTATCAGAAACTTTCGCTGAGAAAATTTGTAAAGTAATGGACATGGCTATGAAAGTAGGAGCACCTGTTATCGGCATCAATGATAGCGGAGGAGCACGTATTCAAGAAGGTGTAAATAGTTTAGCTGGTTATGCTGAGATCTTCCAAAGAAACATTATGGCTTCAGGAGTTATTCCTCAAATCTCTGCAATTTTTGGTCCTTGTGCTGGTGGAGCCGTATATTCTCCAGCTCTTACTGATGTTGTCATCATGAGTGAAGAATCTAGTTATATGTTTGTTACTGGCCCTAAAGTAACAAAAACAGTAACTGGAGAAGATATCACTACCGAAGACCTTGGTGGTGCAGATGTTCATACTTCCAAATCAGGTGTTGCTCACTACAAAGCAGAAAATGAAGAAGAAGGTTTAATGTTAATTAGAAAACTGATGGAATATCTTCCTAACAATAATATGGAAGACCCCATTCAAACTACTTGTAACGACCCTCTTGATCGTATTGATGATGTATTAAATGAAATCATTCCAGAAAACCCAAATCAGCCTTATGAAATGAAGGACATCATTTGGAGTTTAGCAGATAATAATGAATTCTTTGAGTTCCAAAGACATTTTGCTAAAAACATCATCACAGGTTTTATTAAATTAAATGGCAATCCAACTGCAGTTGTTGCCAATCAACCTAATTATTTAGCTGGTGTACTAGATATCAACGCCAGTAGAAAAGCTGCTCGCTTTGTACGTTTCTGCGATGCTTTCAATATTCCTATCTTAACATTGGTTGATGTTCCTGGTTTCTTACCTGGTAGCAAACAAGAGCATAACGGAATTATTACTCATGGTGCTAAGTTAATGTTTGCTTATGGTGAAGCTACAGTTCCAAAAGTAACAATTACAATCCGTAAATCCTACGGTGGTGCACATGATGTAATGAGCTCTAAACAATTAAGAGGAGACGTTAATTACGCGTGGCCAACTGCAGAAATCGCTGTAATGGGCGCCAAAGGTGCTATCGAAGTATTAGAAGGCAGAAAAATGTCGACTATGACTCCTGAAGAAGCTACTAAATATGCCGTTATAAAAGAGGACGAATACAAAGAACAATTCGCTAATCCCTATAATGCAGCAAGATATGGCTATATTGACGATGTCATTGAGCCTAGAAATACTAGATTTAGAATTGTTAGAGCTTTCAGAACATTAACAAACAAGAAGGATATGAATCCTCCAAAGAAACACGGAAACATTCCTTTGTAAAGAAAAGAAAATGGAACATCTAAATTTAATATTGCTTAATAGCACCATGGACTTCGGAATCACAGTTACTTTAATTGGATATCTAATTGTTCTTTCTGCACTTATTTTCTTATTCCTAGTATACTTACTAATACCCAAATTATTAGATATGTATACACGTTCTAGAATGAGAAGAGCTGGTAAAAAAGATGCAGAAGAAAGTACAATTGGTCATTCAGGAGAAGTAAATGCGGCTATTAGTATGGCTATATATCTTTGCATGAACGAAAAGCATGATATTGAAAGTGGTAAAATCACAGCTAAAAAATTGTCAAAACGATATTCTCCATGGAGTTCTAAGATATACACCATTCAGGGAGGTTTAAATTCAAGATTTTAAAAATTGAACAATGAAATCATATAAATTCAAAATACGAGGCAACGAATACGAAGTAGATATAAAAAGTACCGAAGGTAATCTTTTCGATATTGAAGTAAATGGTACTTCCTACCAAGTAGAACTTGACCGCGAAGTGAGTCAGTCCAAAACACCAACCATGGTAAGACAGGCTGTACCAACTCACAAAACAATTAAGAAAAAAGGAGATGGTGCAATAATTAAGGTTAAATGCCCTCTTCCTGGTAATATCATGAGTATTTTAGTAAAAGAAAAAGCCCAAGTTAAAAAAGGTGATACTTTACTGATGTACGAAGCCATGAAAATGGAAAACACAGTATTAGCAGAAAAAGATGGAGTCATCACCTCTATTAAAGTTCAAGTGGGTGAGGCCGTTCTTCAAGATCATGTTTTACTTGAAATGAAATAAAAATGGCGATAAGAAAACTATTAACAATAATAGGAGCAATTGCCATTATAGCATTGGTTTCAAGCAGCTTCAAACTGTATGAAAAAGCAACTGATGTTGAGCAAACTTCTCAAGTAGAGAAAAGTACCGGAGTCACTTCCGATATGGGACACGATGAAGAAAGCGTAACAGGAATGTCTGGAATGGGCGGAGTAATGAAGTTTTACGAATACTCTGGCTTTAATAATGTTACAACAGGTCACCTTGTGATGCTTTTCGTCGGATTATTCTTTATCTTCCTAGCCATTAAATACGATTACGAACCCTTGCTTTTAATTCCTATAGGAATTGGTATCATAATAGGCAACATCCCCTTTATGGAAGGAGCAGGTTTAAAATTAGGTATTTATGAGGAAGGTAGTGTTATGAATTATCTATATTATGGTGTAACACTTGGTATATACCCTCCTCTAATTTTCTTAGGAATTGGAGCCATGACAGATTTCTCTTCATTAATCTCTAATCCCAAATTGATGCTTTTAGGAGCTGCTGCTCAAATTGGTATCTTCCTTACTTTCCTTGGAGCTATTGCTTTAGGATTTAATCCACCAGAAGCTGGTGCTATTGGAATTATTGGTGGAGCAGATGGCCCTACCGCGATTTTTCTTTCGTCTAAATTAGCAAATGGTATTAACTTATATAACGGAGAGACTGTATTAAACTTAATTGGCCCTATTGCCATTGCTGCTTATTCATACATGGCCCTAGTACCTGTAATCCAACCTCCAATCATGCGTTTATTAACGAATGATAAAGAGCGTGTTATTAGAATGAAACCTCCTAGAGTTGTTCCTAAATTAGAGAAAATTATGTTCCCTATTATTGGACTATTGCTAACAGGTTTTATTTCTCCAAGTTCATTACCATTATTAGGTATGCTATTCTTTGGTAACTTGCTAAAAGAAAGTGGAAGAACTAAACGATTAGCTGATACTGCTCGAAATCCAATGATCGATATCGTAACTATTCTTTTGGGTATCACTGTAGGAGCTTCTACTCAAGCTACTGTATTCTTAAAAGGAACTTCTTTAATGATTTTCGGACTAGGAGCTGCTTCATTTATCATTGCAACCGCAGGAGGAATCCTTTTTGCAAAATTCATGAATATATTCTTGAAAGATGGAGAAAAAATCAACCCTCTAGTAGGTGCAGCTGGTGTTAGTGCTGTTCCAGATAGTGCTCGTGTAGTACAACACGAAGGTTTAAAATACGATCCGACCAACCACCTTCTTATGCATGCCATGGCCCCCAATGTAAGTGGTGTTATTGGTTCTGCCGTAGCCGCTGGTATCCTATTGAGCTTTTTGGCATAAGCCATCTCAAAATATAATTACAGCCCCAGCTACTTATTTAGTTGGGGCTTCTTATTTTATATCTAAAAACTATGAGTTGTAAAACAACCATAATATAAATAGCTTTGTCCTTAAATAAAAATCATAATCATGAAAAACTATTTACTCCCATTTATCGCAATTATTGTGCTAATTGCAATTGTCTTTATATTCGAGAATAAAAATCCGCGTGACACATACGCTAATTCCATCAATAAAGAACTCATGGCTTTTCAAAAAAGCTTACCTGAGGAGTCCACTGATGAAAAGGCACTTGGGCAACCTGATATGGCAGCCCTACAAGAATATTATCAGGTAATGGATCCTGTAGAAAAACGAGTACCACAAGAAAGACTTGTAAAAGCTAATAAGGAGACTAAAGCAATCTTAGAAGCTTCAAGTTTCAAGAATTCTCAAGAATTAGAATGGGAGAATATTAATAGCAATATGGGTGGAAGAACCAGAGCATTAATGTGGGATCCTAACAGTAATACTGGCAACAGAGTTTGGGCAGGCTCCGTTACTGGTGGTATTTGGTATAACGAAGACATCACAGATTATAATTCTGAATGGCATCCTGTTGATGATTTTATGGCTTCCTTATCTATCAGTTGTTTGACCTACGATCCTAACGAAACTCAAACCTTCTATGCAGGAACTGGTGAAGCGCAAACTGCCATAATCACCTATAGAGAATCCTCTGGTAGAGGTGTTGGTATTTGGAAATCAGAAGACGGAGGTAGTACTTGGAGCATTATTGAGTCTAGTCAAAACTTTGCCTACATCACCGATATAGAAGTAAGAGATGAAGAAGGTATATCAGTTATTTATGCCGGTGTGGCTTCGGGCCAATATATGGGAGCCGATCATGTTTCACTTCCTTCTGATGGATTATATCGCTCCGATAATGGTGGAGACTCATGGGAACAAGTGCTACCATATATTTCAAATGAGATTCCATATACACCTGCAGATATTGAAATTGGTCCTGATGGAAGAATTTATATAGGAACCATGAGAAATATTGATGGAGAAGGTGGCGCCGTTATTCTATACTCTGATTTGGGAACTAGTGGTTCCTGGGTAGAGAATGATGATTACCAGGAAATTATTGAAGATGGAATTGGTGAATATAGCTTACCTGGTAGAGTGATGCTTGGAACATCCGCATCAGATAACTCTGAAGTATATGCAATAATCGGAGCTGGATACGAAAACGGATTTGGTTATTATCATGGGAATTTCGTATTAAAATCTTATAATAGTGGTGAAGATTGGGAAGAGTTAAACATTCCAAATAACGATCCAACATGGGCTAGCTTAAGCTGGCATGCTTTCTCTATAGCTGTTGATCCAGTGGAAGTAAACCATTTCTATATTGGAGGCCTAGACCAATATCATTCATTGAACGAAGGCTCTACTTACTTTCATGTAAGCGATTGGGCAGCTATGTATAGTGGTGGTGGGGATTATTATATTCACGCTGACCAACATGTGATAAAATTCAAACCTGGTTCTTCTGATGAAGTTATTTTTGGAACAGATGGCGGCGTCTTTTATACAAATAATGCAAGCGCTTCCAACCCAGTTTTTCAAGAAAGAAATAATCATTATTCAAGTTTACAATTTTACACCTGCGACATTCATCCTAGTACTGGAGAAGATCAATATTTAGGTGGTCTTCAAGATAATGGAACATTAAAATATACAGGCAATGACTTAACTATATTCGATATGATTGTTGGAGGAGATGGTGCTTATTGCTTCTATGATAAAAATGAGCCAAACATCTCATTAGCATCCTATTATTATAATAGATACACCGTGTTTAATGGAGATAATCAAGTGGCTTGGGTTGGAAATAATAGTACTGGAACATTTCTTTGTCCTGCGGATCTTGATTCCGAAAACAATATTCTATTTGCAAATGGAGTTGGTTTTTTTGGACAAGATGCAAACAAAATGTTTAGAGTGAAAAACCTGCCCAACAACCCAACAGAACAATTAATAGATGCAGGTACAAATATAAACACATGGTTTACTGCAGTTACAAATTCTCCTTATGCTGAGCTAGGAAGTTCTACCATATTTATGGGCTCCAATGCGGGGCATTTGTTTAAAATTAGTAATGCACAAGCTATAGCAAATACAACTGAAATAGGAAGCTCAGACTTCCCAACGGGAGCCATTAGCTGTATTGCTATCGGAGGTTCGGAAGATACCTTATTAGTAACATTCAGTAACTATGGAGTGAGTTCGGTTTGGCAAACCTATAATGGAGGTAATAACTGGCAAGAAATTGAAGGAAACCTACCAGATATGCCAATCAGATGGGCGCTATACCATCCAAACTCAAGTAAACAAGCACTTCTCGCAACTGAGCTAGGCGTATGGCAAGCCTCTGATTTAAGTGCAAATAACCCAAGCTGGTCTCCTGCTATTCAGGGGATGGCCAACGTAAGAGTTGATATGCTAAGAATAAGAGAAAGTGATAAAAAAGTAATCGCCGCCTCACATGGTAGAGGTCTATATACTTGTACATATGATTTATTATCAGTAGGACAAAATGAATTGGAAAACACGGAAAGCTTCACTGTTTATCCAAATCCTTCAAACGGCAAGATTAACATTGTTCTTCCTGACAACGAAAGCACAATAAAGCAATTACAACTTTTTAACATGAAGGGGGATTTGGTTTTTGAATCCTCAACATCCCTAAAAAATAATTTTGTTGACCTAAGCAACTATTCTACTGGAAGCTATGTCTTAAAACTAAAGACTTCAAGTAAATATTATTCAAGCAAGATAAGTATACAATAAAATATTTATCTGCTTTGTTCATTGACGGATTGGCCCCACCAATCCGTCTTTTTTTATCTTTGCATTTTAATATTATAATTACAATGAAAAACACAATCTTCATATTTTTATTATCTATTATAGCCTACTCTTGTACTAATTCTACTGTTTTTGAAACCCAACAGAGATTCGAAGACAACAACTGGTTTAAATTTGATGAATTTAATTATGAAATTGAAGTAGATGCTGGTCAAAACTATAGTTTCGATGGAACTATTATCACTGATTCCAACTATAAAAATAGGAAAATGGAACTTGGGTTTTACCTATACCTGCCTGAAGGTGGAAAAAGATTGGAAGACAAAACCATAAGAATTCTTGATTTTGAATATCAAGCCTTGGGAAAAAAGGCAGATAATGGTTTTGAACTTCCTGTGACATTTAAGCAAGACCTTAAAATAAAAAGCGACGGATTATTAAAAATCAAAATCATTCTTCATTCACAACATACCGATAACTTTGGTATTGTTGGTTTTAATCTTTCAGCTAGAAAGACAAAGCCTTAAAAAAACTACTAAACCTTGATTTAATGCAACTTAACCCTTTCCGAAGCACGTTAAATATGTGACCTTCTAAATTAGTGTTTTTTTCCATCTTCCACGCAACCTTATTGATCATATAATGGTCTCTTAGTCAACATCAAGAGGATCTATTCCTTTAAATTAAAACAAAGCGATTTTTAATCAAAAATTATAATGAACCTATGCAACTATTTTGGACACATTTTTGTCTATATATTTTGCATCACAGACCATTATTCTCTTTTGATTTAATCGCATATCGTTCTTTGAATTATTTAGCATGATAATTTGACATATTTATATTTATTCTGCATAGATTTTCAGTTCTGCTTTTCGTTAGTGAAATATATTTCTAAATTTACCGCACGAAAACAATACGGGCATTTACAATCTATATGCAACAAGATAAACTTATAAAAAAGGTTATTCAAGGAAATCCTAGAGCTCAAAAAGCATTTTACGATCAATACGCATCGAAAATGTATTCTGTATCTTTAAGGTTTGCTAAAGATGTAGATGAAGCCAATGATATCCTTCAAGAAGGATTTGTAAAAGTCTTCTCAAATTTAGCATCCTATAGAAACGAAGGAAGCCTCGAAGGATGGATTAGAAGAACCATTGTCAACACCGCTATCAATTATTACAAAAAAAATCTAAAGCATAGAAATTATAATGATTTAGATACTGTAATGATTTTTGAAAAAAGCGATACCGTTTCTGCCATTGATCAGATGTCGGAAAATGAGCTTTTAGGGATTATCAGCAAGTTACCCGATGGATATAGAACGGTATTCAACCTCAATGTTATTGAAGGATATACCCATCGAGAAATTGGCGACATGCTAAATATATCAGAAAACACAAGTAAATCGCAATTGGCGAGAGCCAGAGCATATTTGCAAAAAAGAGTAGTGAAAAAATAATGGAAGATAATACACATAAGGAATTTGACCAGATTTTCAGGGATAAGCTTCAGAATCATGAAGTGGCACCACCTGCACATATCTGGACTGGCGTTCAAGCGGAAGCATTGAGCGGCGCTGCCGGCAAATCATCTCAATGGAGATGGTGGGCTGCTGCTTCTTTATTGGGTCTACTTCTGAGTACAGCTGGATATTTCTATTTAGGAGACGACGAGTTTAATTCGATAGACGAATCTACTCCAGTAGCTCCTACAACTCCTTATAACGAATCTAATTCTACAACAAAGCCTATTAATATGGCCTCCCCTTCTTTTGAGAAGGACTTAGATCTTACAGAAGAGGAAATCATTTCTGAAATAGAAAAGGAACTACCTATTGAAGAAAAATCGAACAGTGAAATAGATAAAACAGAAGAAAAAGAAGAACAACTCATAGAGGAGTCTAATCAAGAAATCAAAAGCCAATTACAAGAAAATTTTATTATTGTAGAAGAGCATATAGAAGTAGAAACAGAAGAACAAGTTGAAGTTGCTGAAGAAATAGTATCTAAAGAAGGTAAAGCAATCAGTAACAATACTCCTATTGAAACAAATATTAATAAAGAGATCTCTAATACAGAGCCAACAAAAGCTGGCTATGACTTCTTCGACGAGGACGCTCTTGATGATATGACTCAAGGACACCGTCAGGAGAAATATTGGGAATTAGGTTTAGAATTTTCTCCTGAATGGGTGACTATTCCAGATAACAACAATAATATCCAATCTTATGGTTTAGATCTATCTGCTAAATATCATATTGGTAAATTATTCTTAGAAACAGGACTTGGTGCATCATTAAGTAAAGATGATGGAATCTATCATGTAGATTATCAAGAAGCAGTTTTTAAAGGCTCCTATCAAGATGTTTATAATGTGACCTTTGATACTTCAGGCGGAACTCCAGTTCCTACATATTACACAAAATTGGTCAATATATACGATACCCTCGACAAGGCAACAATAACAGAAAATAAAAATACTTACGCTTATTTAAACATACCGATTAATATTGGTTACTATACTCCTCTTGGAAAGAAATTTAGTTTCTATGCCAAAACGGGCTTGAATGCAAGTATCTTAATTTATCAAGATATTCCAACTCCAAGCATTGAAGGAGAATTGAATACCATTATTAAAACTACTCCTCTTTACCATCAAAGAACCGATTGGAATTTACAAGCACAAATTAATGTGGGCATTAATTATCACATTACTGAAAATTTCAGATTCGGTTTAGAACCCAATGCTAGATATTATATCAAGTCATTGGTAGAGAGTAACAACAGCGGAAACCCTTATGGTTTGGGAGTGAAAATTGGTTTTAAATACGTTTTAAAATAAAGGAATAAAATGAAAAAATATATACTTGTCATTGGTTTTTTACTGAGCTTGATTTCTTTTTCGGAAGATATCATGGCACAAAAAGCTGAACAAGCTAAAGAAAGGTATAGCTTTGGTGGACATGTGTTTACCAAAGATTTCCCGATCAAAATAGGTCAAGCTGTTTTATATAATGCCTTAACAAATGAAAGACTTGATGATGCCAATATAGATACCTTAGGTTATTATTATTTTTATAGAAAACCTGCTGGCGACTACCTTGTTTTAGCAAGATTACTTCCTGAAGATCCAAATTTTAGCGCATTTTCATCTACCTACTATCCAGATAATGCATTTTGGCAAGAAGCAGAAGTTATTCATCTTACCGAAACATCCTGGGAATATGATATTGATATGGTTGTTCAACAATCTGAAGGTTCTCCCAATGGACCCGGGAAAATAAGTGGTACTATATTCCAAATTAGTGGGAAACCATTTGTAGCTGATGTTGATGTTATCATTTTTGATGAAAACATGGAATCAGTAGTTCATTACCCAACAAATGAATTTGGACAATTTAATTTTGAAAATCTAGAATATGGTACCTATGTACTATTTCCTCAAATTATTGGTATGACTACCAACCCAATTGAAATAATAATTAGTCCTGAGCATGCGGTGCACCAGGAAATAGAAATCAGTATAGAAGATGGCTATATCAGTAGTTCCATTAATGAAGCATTGATTAGCGAAGAATCTTTTAGATTTTTCCCAAATCCTGCTTCTAGTCTTATCAATATTCAATTCAATACCAGTGGAAACAAAAATATTCAAACTAGAATATCAGACCTTAGTGGTAGGGTTGTTTTTGAAGAATCGGCTAAACTGACTTCTAGCGATTATTCAAATACCTTAACAGTTGGAGATTGGCAAAATGGATATTATATCCTAGAGATTCTGATTGATGGATCACTTGCCAGTACTCAAAAATTAGTGATTAGCCACTAATTATTTTCTTAACATTTGATTCACACTTTTTAGGTCTAACTGTTTTTTTCTTAAGTGGAACAATCCTAATTTTGACCTAAAATAAAATCATGAGCAACTCTAGAAGAAACTTTCTTAAAAAAACGGTAGTTACCGCTGCTGCTATCCCAGTACTTGGTGCAAGCAAACCATTATTTTCCAATAGTTTAAACGAAGAAAATTGGGATCATTTATCAAATAAAGAATTGCTTAAGGACTTTAATGAATGGGTGGAATCCTATATCAAAGAGATTAATGCTGAGAAAGAATTGGGAAGAGAATTTAAAGATAATGATGCTCTAGTTCATCTTCCAGCCCAAATGGAAGAAATGATGCCCAAATTTAAGAACCGCTTTAGTGATCCTGGTTTTTTAAAAGACTACTTAAGAATTTCAAAAAAGCTTACTGCAGAAATCGATCAGACTTTCTAACCTGAAATTCAAACACATACCAAGGGTAGCTTTAAAAATTAAAGCTGCCCTTTTACATTATAAATAAAACATATAAATAATTAGATTTCTGTAGATTATATATCTACTAGTATTTATTAAATATGTAATTTTATCCTTCATTAAAACAATAGGCAACCACATTTCATATATGCTGTCTTACAAACGAATTTGATTGAATGAAAGCTTTGGATGACCTCATACACGACTGCAAAATAGGCAAGCGTAAGGCACAAGCTGTGCTTTATAAAAAGTACGCTTCTAGTCTATTAGGGCTGTGCATGAGATATAGTAAATCCAGAGACGAAGCAGAAGATATTCTGCAAGAGGGTTTTATTAAAATATTTAATAAGATTAAATCATTAGAAAAATCGAGTTCGTTAGAACCGTGGATGAAACGCATTATGATAAATACAGCTATCAACTCTTATCATAAAAACCTGAAGCATTATTATAGTCAGGACATTGATGATATACAAATTGTTGATGGTGAAGAAGAGCAAAGTGAATATTTGCCTCATGTTTCACCCGAAATGGTATTAAAATCTGTTCAAGAACTTCCTGAAGGATATAGGATGGTTTTGAACTTATATGTTTTTGATGGATTCTCACATAAAGAGATAGCTGAAGAGTTAAATATTTCTGTGAACACATCGAAAACGCAATTATTGAAAGCAAGAAAGAAACTTAAGAAGGAATTTTTTAACCGCCAAATAGGCCCCACTGATTAATGGCAAAAGAAAAACAAAATATGGACAATTTTTTGAGAGACTCTCTAGGTAATCTAGAGATGGCTCCCTCTAAAAATGTTTGGAAAGGAGTTTCCAAAAAATTGATCCTATTAGAACTCATCAGATTAAACTTTTCGAATATCGGAAAGTCTTGGCTATACACAGGTGTAGCTGCCGTAACCGCATTCGCAGGATTTACCATCTACCAAATGAACCAAGAAGATTCTCCCTCTGAAACGCCTAAGACTACTGAAGTCATCATTGCATCTAATACCGAAGAAGTAAAAGCTGACCAGAAGGAAACTTACCAACTCACTGAAGACGAGGTGAATTCTAGTGCAGAAACTGAGATTATTACAGAATTGGAACCCATTGATGAAATAGATAAAGAACAAGACATTACTAAAGCTTCTATTATTAGAAAAAAGAGTAAAGTACAAAACAAGGAAATCGAACCCAATCCTGTAACTGACATTTCTGCTCCAGTTTCAAATATAGAACCTAAAGAAAACGAGTCTAATAGTACAGATGATATTGATGAAAACAAAGCTGAATCCATAGATAATATTTCTGATGAAAATTCAAATTCAACTACAGAATATGGCTTAACAACTACTCCGGTAGCTCAAGAAAAAACGGCTACTCAAAATACAAAAGAAGAAAACACTAAGTCTGAGCCAGCTCCAGCAAATAAGGAAGAACTAAATAGTGAAACATCCTCTAAACATCAAAAAATAATTGCTCCAGTCATTACTGATGATGAAATAAAGGATTTAGCTGATGAAGAGCCAACAAATCTGACTTGGTTTGTGGGAGCAAATTATACTCCAGAATGGCCTATTTCTTCCGAAGAGATGTATGTAAACAATCACCAACTTGGAGTTAAGGCTGGTATAGAGTATAAAAAATGGTCTATGAGTATTGGTATTGGAGTAAAAACAGAAAAAACTCCAAGCCGGTTTATGGCTCATTATTCCACTTACGATAGCGTTGGATTCTTTTATGATATTGATTATTACGAACAAGCACCAAATTCCTCAGACTCTATTATCATTCACTATACTATAAGAAGCCTTTTCGACTCCATTGATAATCAATCTGAAGTTCAAGGCCCAGACCAAAAAAGAAGATGGATATTTATCCCAATAGACTTCTCTTATCGACTTTATCGAAAGCCAAAGTATGAATTAATGGCAAAAGTATCTGCTAATTTGGGATGGTCAAATTATACCGAAAGCAATAATATGTCCAGTGCCCTAGCAGGATATTATCAATTAGAGAATATTACAATAAAGCATAACGACACCTATCTACAAGTGGGAATAGGTTTGGAAAATAACTTTAGTATTTTACCAAATTGGTGGATTTATGCAGAACCAAGGCTCAACTATTATGTTAAAAGCCCTTACGAAATAAAAGGAAACTCCAATAATGGCCCATTTGCATTTGGATTGCAAATAGGGATTAAATACAAATTTAATAGATAGCCCTATGAAAAAGATAGAAAAAGCCTTCAGACTTATACTTATCGGATTCTTGGCTATCATAAGCCAAATAACGATTGCACAAAGAGATACCTTATGTGTCGCTAATTTCTCCTTTGAAGAATCTATAACCATAGGGAAACCTAGTGTTATTCAATTTAAAGACTTATCAACAGGAAACCCTACTGATTACTTGTGGAACTTTGGAGATGGCAGCACTAGTAATGCAAGTAATCCTTTTCACTATTTTCCAGAAGCAGGGAACTTTATTGTGACCTTAAGTATTTCAAATGAATTTACGCAAGATGAAATCAGTAAAGAAGTAAACATAGAAGTCCCATTGGAAATCAGTTTTACTTTTAAGCTCGATAGTAATTACCACATTCCAAACACCTTCCATTTTGCAAGTGAAATTGAAGGAAGTTATGATTACTTATTATGGGATTTTGGCGAAGGTGTATTAACAAATGTGGAAGATACAACACATAGCTACACATACCAAGACACTGATTATCAAGTTTGTTTAACAGCAAAATATTATTTCAATGATACATCTACCATACAAAAAATAACCTGTCAAGGACTAACTACTTCAGAATATTATAATTTAGGCGGACAAGTGTTTTTTGGTGATTCGTTAATGAATAACCCCTACCCAACTGGAGATACAGGAATCGCCTATTTGTACAGAATGGATAAGAATAACATCATCCCTATTGATACCAATTATTTTGTGGATTTTGGATATTTTTGGTTTGCTGCAAAATTGAAATCCTATTATATCATTAAAACCCATTTTACTGAAAATTCTAATCATAGCAGGCAATACGCACCTACCTATGTTGGAAATACAACTCAATGGGACGAAGCAGAAATTATTAATCTAGCACAGGATAAATTCCGAGAAGACCTAAGTATGGTTGAGAAAAAAGATAATAAATCAGGCACAGCAGAAATTTCTGGTTCTATTTTTGATATTCTCAACATTGAAAACATAGAGGGAAATCCTATGGTCTATCTTTATAATACTCAAGAAGAACTCATCGATTACAAATCTACAGATTCTAATGGTGATTATTATTTCGATCATGTTTCAAGTGGACATTACCTTGTTAACGCGGATATCACCGGAGTTAAGGCAAGATCACAAATGGTGATTGTAAACGGAAAAGGGCGAAGCCATTTGAAGTCAGAATCAATAGAACAGGAATCTATTATTTTCCCTAATCCCGCCATAGATTATAGTATATTGGAATACTACTATAGCGGAAAAATGAAAGAAGCTAAAATGTTAATTTACAACTCTAACGGGAATATACTACGGGAGGAGTCTATCACACTAAATGATGGACTAAATTATATACACATTGATCTTGAAAATACAAATAAAGGAGTTATTTTCGTTAAAATAGCAGATGAGCAAACGCAAGTATTTAAGCTTATTCACAACTGATATTAACACCTGAATTCCTGATAAAAAGGAATCCTCTAAAATTAGCATTTTTTAAGTCTTCAAAATTGCTAATATCTTATCTTTGCTAAAAAATAGAATTCTTTGAAAAAAGTAGACCTTTTTATAATTCGCTCCTATCTAGGGCCATTGATATTAACCTTTTTTATTGCATTGTTTATTTTATTGATGCAATTTCTTTGGTTATACGTGGATGATTTAGTGGGTAAAGGATTGGAATGGCACGTCCTTCTTCGATTGCTTTTCTATGCCTCCTCCACTTTTGTTCCTATGGCTCTGCCACTTGCTATCTTATTAAGCTCCTTGATGACCTTTGGCAATCTGGGTGAACATTATGAACTGGTAGCCCTAAAAGCATCAGGCATTTCATTGAAAAGAATCATGAAACCATTAATCATTCTATCTATATTTATTAGTGGCTTGGCTTTTCTTTTTTCTAATAATGTATTACCAGTGGCTAATTTAAAATTCAGAAGCCTCCTATACGACGTTCAGCAGAAAAAACTAGCCTTCAAGATAAAAGAAGGTATTTTCAATAAAGATTTAGGAGATTACACCTTACGGATTGGTGGGAGAGCCGAAGATGGGGAAACTATTTACGATGTAATGATTTACGACCATTCTGGAAGAAATGGGAATACCAAGGTGAGTGTAGCGGAATCGGGGACTATGAAACAAAGCCTTAGTGGCGATGCTATTGAATTTACCCTTTTCAATGGGTATAACTATGAAGAGAAAACAGATCAAAAAAACTATAGAGTTACTAGACCATTCCAAACCACTCAGTTTTCTGAAGAAAGAATACGATTCACCATCGATAATGGACTCAGTAGAACTGATGAAAACCTGTTCAAACACAGTTATCATATGATGGATTTAAGTCAGTTGACCAAATCAAAAGACTCCCTAAATATTTTATTAAAGAGAAGAAATACTGATTTTGGTCAAAACCTCATCAGAAAATACAAAAACTACCATAGAGTAGACTCACTCAAACTTAATAAGCAGTTGTATTCAGACACCTTAATGGTTTCTGAATACACCAGTATCCTTTTTGATTTACATGTACTCGATAGGAACAAGATAATCGAAAGCGCTTTGAATAGAACTCGAAATATAAAGGAAAGCGTGGTAGGCATGAATGATGAAAATACAAATAGAGAGAATACTATTAGAAAACACGATATTGCCTATCACAAAAAATTTACACTTTCAATTGCATGCCTCATCTTGTTTTTTGTAGGTGCCCCATTGGGAGCCATCATCAGAAAAGGTGGATTGGGATTACCGGTGGTCATGTCTACCCTATTCTTTATTGCCTATCATATTCTAACCATGACAGGGGAAAGAGCAGTAAAAGCAGGTTCTATGAACCTTTGGATTGGGGTTTGGATGGCCTCTGCTATATTTTTACCGATTGGGATTTTCCTTACCCTAAAAGCTACTTCCGATGCACCATTGTTTGATGCTGATACTTATAAAAAAATGTTTGAAAAAATATTTAAACGCAAAGAATCAAAATCAATTCAGTAGTAATGGAAAATGAAATAAAATATATCAATAGGGAATTAAGTTGGCTTGATTTTAATTACCGTGTGCTACAAGAAGCCATTGATAAAAAGAACCCCATATTAGAACGTTTTAAATATCTTGGTATATTTTCCAATAATAAAGATGAATTTTTTAGAGTTCGGGTTGCTACCATTAACAGAATGAGGATTCACAAAAAGGTGACTGATGCTGTAAAGAAAAGCCTGACCAATACCTTTTTAGAACTTCAGCAGAAAGTAGCACATCAAGAAGAGATTTATAATGAAACCTATCATTCACTTATTGCAGAAGCAAGAGAGAATAATGTTTTCTTGATAGATGAAAATGAGATCAACGAATCACAGAAAGAATATATTAGTCAATATTTTGACGAAGAAGTAAGAAAACATGTATTTCCTCTAATGTTAGGCGACAATCAGAAATACAAAAATTTCAAAGACAAAACAGTCTATTTAGCTATTGAGATGAAAGATTCCAAAAAAATCCTCAAAGATAGATATGCTCTTATTGAAATGCCAACCAACATTCTCTCTCGTTTTGTGAAACTCCCTACTGTTGGCGACAAGAAATACATCATGTTTTTAGATGATGTGGTGAGGTTTAATCTCCATGCTATATTTTCTATTTTAGGTTATGATATTTTTGTAGCTCATATGGTTAAGCTAACTCGAGAAGCTGAGCTGGATATTGATAATGACGTTTTAAAAAGTTTTTTAGAACTCATGAGTGATAGTGTGAAGAAAAGAAAGAAAGCACCTCCTATTCGTTTTGTATACGATAGGTCCATCTCTCCAAAGCTCCTAAAGGTAGTTTTAAATACCTTTGGAATTAAAAGCAATGATAACCTGAGAGCTGGTGGAAGATATCATAATCTAAAAGACTTTATGGACTTTCCTTCTTTAGATCCAGAACTTTTTTACAAACCTATTCAGCCTTTTATTCATCCTGAATTGCCAGCAAACAAAAGCAAATTTGATATTCTTCGAAGAAAAGATATTTTACTTCATTATCCATATCATTCCTTTAAAAGTACCATTAGTTTAATATGGGAAGCTGCCGTTGATCCAAATGTAAGAGCCATTAAAATGACTTTCTATCGAGTTTCTAGAAATAGCTCTCTTATGAAAGGATTGATAAATGCGGCTAGAAACGGAAAAGCTGTTACCGTTTTCATGGAACTCCAAGCTAGGTTTGATGAAGAGGATAATATTTATTGGGCAGAGCGCTTACAAGAGGAAGGTGTAAAAATCATCCCCACTATACCAGGGTTTAAGGTTCACTGCAAGCTAATCCTCATTCGTAGAAAAGAAGCAGGGGCAAACGTGTATTATAGCAATGTGAGTACTGGGAATTTCCATGAAGCCACAGCCAGAGTATATAGCGACACCAGTTTAATGACCAGCAATCACGATATTTGTAAAGATGTAAATAATGTTTTTCAATTATTTGAAACCAAGTTCAATCGCCCCACTTTTAAAGCCTTAAAAGTCGCACCTTTCAAAATCAGAGATTTTATCTATAAGCGAATTGAAATTGAGACCCATAATGCCTTAGAAGGTAAAGAAGCATTTTGTATCATCAAGATTAATAACCTTGTAGATATGGGTATCATCAAAAAGATTTACAAAGCTGCAGATGCGGGAGTGAAATTCAAGCTGATCATCAGAGGGATCTGTGTTTTGAGAGAGAACTTTACTCATGAAAATATTGAAGCCATTGGTGTTGTAGATAGATACCTAGAGCACAGTAGGATTTTTATTTTCGCTAATGGAGGAGACAGAAAGTATTATATCTCATCTGCTGATTTAATGTCTAGAAACCTTGACCACCGTGTGGAAGTAGTTTGCCCTATACACTCTCCAGAACATCAAAAAGAAATCCAAGATTTAATCGACATTCAGCTCCAAGACAATATGAAAGCAAGGAATTTACAGGGTAGGGATATTAATAAATACCTAATTCCACAAGATGGAATACTCCATCAATCACAGTTAGAAACTTACAAATATTTGAAAGCTAAAGAAGAAAAGTAGTATCTAAATACTATATTTTACTAATTCAGGTAAAAGCTCTTGATTTTTAAGTTTACCCGAGGCATTTTTTAATCCATCAGGAACTAATTCTATGGCTAAAAATTCTTCTTCAGAAACTTCTAGGCTTGTGGTAATATCAAACTCAGATGCTGGTTTAAAGCCGAAGCGTGGGAAATATTCCTCTTGACCAACAACCAATACTGAAACATAACCTAAATCACGAGCTTTTTGAAAAGAATTAGCTATCAGTTCCTGTCCAATTCCTAAACCTTGGTAGGAAGGTAATACTGCAATGGTGGCCATAATAATACTAGGGACATTCTTTCTACCTTTAACTATCTCGGCTTTTGCATACATAATAATACCAATAATTTGGTCATTTATTCGTGCTACACGAGATAACTCTGGAATAAAGTGATTCGTTTTTCTAAAATCTTTAATCAAGGCGTTAACATCTTCCTTTTGAAAAGCCAAATTAAACAACAAATTAACCTCTTCAATATCCTTTGGTTTTTCCCTCTTAATTTGTACTTGCATATGCTTTCTATTTCTATGACCACAAGATACGAAAAAAAGCAAATACTAGAACATAGTAACTCTTTTCACATCTTGATTTTATTATGGGTTTAAAGCTTTTAATCCCAATTTTGAGGAATTGTTAATAAATAAATCCTATTGTCTTTTGTTCAGCTTAATTTTCTTCATTATTTCAACTTATATTCTCTAAATTGCGATGTCTTTAAAAAAGCATCACCTAATTCATTTTATGAACCCTGAACTAGTTTTAAAAATATTAAAGGAAAAATTTCCGCATCAGCCAACTACTGATCAGGAATTGCTATTTGAGGAATTTGTAAAGTTTCTAGCATACGATTCTATAGAAAAAGTATTCCTCTTGAAAGGCTATGCAGGAACCGGAAAAACCAGTTTTGTGCAATCCATTGTTTCTACTCTACCTGGTATCAGAAAGCGAACAGTACTTTTGGCTCCTACAGGAAGAGCTGCCAAGGTCCTTTCGGCCTATGCCCATAAAAAAGCCCTCACCATACATAAGAAAATATATTTCACCAGTATGGATAAAAGTGGGTATATGGAAAGTCGATTGAAAGAAAATCTCCATGTGAACACCCTGTTTATTGTTGATGAAGCTTCCATGATTTCTGGCTCTACTTCGGATGCTCATTTTTCCCATCAAGATTTACTCGCCGACCTGATCACCTATGTTTATTCAGGTGACCATTGTCAGTTAATGCTGATTGGCGATCTGGCTCAGCTTCCTCCAGTGGGATTAGAAATAAGTCCTGCTTTGAGTCCTGAAGGCTTAAAAAGTTATTATCCTTTCGATATTTTTAAATATGAACTTAAAGAGGTGGTTAGACAAGCTGCTGAATCTGGAATTTTATATAATGCTACTCACATCCGTAATCTCATCGGTGAAGGAAGTATAGAGAACCCCATTTTTTCCATTAGTGATTTTAAAGATGTTTATAGAATTGGAGGTATGGAATTAGCTGATGAATTGTCAGATGCTTTTTCTGAATTTGGAGAAGAAAATGTGGTGATTATTACTCGAAGTAATAAAAGAGCCAATATATATAATCGCGAAGTTAGGAACAGAATTCTTTATAAAGAGAACCGCATTGAAGGTGGCGATTTATTAATGGTGGTGAGAAATAATTACTATTGGTTAGAGGAAAAATCACAAGCGGGTTTTATAGCAAATGGAGATATAGTAGAAATAGTACAATTGAAAAGATATTCTGATTTATATGGCTTTGAATTTGCTGAAGTAGAAGTGCAAATGATTGATTACCCTGATGAACCTAGCTTTGATGTTTTGATACTATTGGATACCTTAACTTCTGAGAGTCCTTCCTTAACCTATGAAGAAAACAATAGGCTATTTCAGGAGGTGATGAAAGATTATTACGATTTAAGTAGCAAGAAAGCCAGAGTAGATGCGGTAAAAAACAACCGCCATTTTAATGCCTTACAGGTAAAATTTGCCAATGCTTTAACCTGTCATAAAACCCAAGGCGGGCAATGGGATGTGGTATTTTTGGAGCAACCTTGGCTTCCCGATGATAAAATGGATGTGGAGTTTGGTCGTTGGCTCTATACTGCCATTACTCGTGCTACTAAAAAACTATACTTGGTGAATTTTAAAGAGGAATATTATCAGGACTAGCCTTTGACAATCCTAAAAACTTATAAGACTGCCACTCTACCACTTTTTGTAAAATAATCTTTGATGGAATCTATACTCAATATTTTCTCTCTCTTTTCAGGATCTAGTTTTATATCTTTATTACCATTAACCAATGATTCTAAGGGAATTCCCAGATATCTGTTTAATAATGTTATCATTTTCAAAGTTAATGGTCTTTTTCCATTTAGAACTTCCGAAATTCGTGTTTTCCCACCAAACAAAGGTGCAAGGTCTGCTTGCTTTAAATTCATCTGATCCATTCTAAATCTAATGGCTTCAATAGGACTTGGAGCTTGAATTGAAAAATGCTCTTGCTCATATTTTTCAATAAGTAGAGACAATAATTCTATCTCCTCGCCTTCGCTACTTGCTGGTTCAATTGCATTTTCATTGCTGTGAATAAGTATATAAATACGCTCACAGGCGTCATTATAATCTTTCTCCGTTTTTAATATTTTAGTCCTCATATTTTACTATTCTTTTAAACAATAGGAATTTTAATAATAAAACTAGTCCCTTTTTTGAGGATGGTTTCCACTCGAATAGTTCCTCCGATATTCTCTATCATCTTTTTTACCAATGCCAAGCCTAGTCCCATTCCACTAGTTTTTGTGGTAAATCGTGGTTCAAAAATATGAGTAAGTTCGCTATCAGCAATGCCACAGCCATCATCACTAATTCGAATCTCTAGGCTTTCACTCACCCTTGTTAATTTAGTATGAATAGCGCCCGATGAGTTTTGTCCTATGGCTTGAACCGCATTTTTATACAGATTATTAAATACTCTAATCAATTGATTTTTATCGGCCGAAACTAATATATCTTCCTCCATAAATTCATGGGAGAAGGCCACATGATCATTGCCCTTAAAAATGCTTTCCACGTCTATAATAATGCTCTTGATATCTAATTGTTGAGCTTGGATTTTATCAATTGCTGCAAAGGTACTAAACTGTCCAGCAATCTCACTTAGCACGTCAATTTGCTCTTGTAATCCTTTGGTAATCCTCTTCATCCTCACTTCAAAATCCTCCACCTGATCGTCCCAAGCCCTTTCTAAATACTGCACATTGAGTTTCATGGGTGTGAGTGGATTTTTAATCTCATGAGCAATTTGCTGAGCCATTTCACGCCAAGCCGATTCCCTTTGGGTAATGGCTAATTTCTGAGCACTTAAACTCAATTCTTCCACCATTCTATTATACTCTTTAACTAACTCACCAATCTCGTCATCCTTATTCCACTCAATCTTCTCATTAGTATCTTGCAAATCTAGCTTCCCCATTTTTTCTTTAATCATTTGCAAAGGTTTACTCAAATATCGAGAGACCACAAGGGTTATCACTACAGTAATAAACAATAGGAATAAATAGATATTTAAGAAAGCTACGATGAATCCAGAGACCTCCTCTTCCAATTCGTACTGCTTGGCAAAGTATGGCAGATTCAGATAGGCAACAGAATGATTGTCTTGATTCCTAAATGGAAGGTAAGCCGATAAATAGTTTTGAGAGCCAATTTTTTCTTCCTGAATGAAGAAAGAGTTCTTAAGAAATTTCAATTCATAATAAGCATTGGCTTCCATCCTATTCGATAATAATGCGGCACTAAACATTTCTGGTCTACTGCTTGCTAACAACTCGCCTTTCTTGTTATACAAGGTGATATCGGTAAAAAATACTTCTGCGAATTTCATCAACAAACTTTCTACATACTGATGATCTGCAGATGTGAACTCCTCCATACCACTCAATTTATGCTCTAATTCTATTAAAACGGAATGGGCTTTTTCCATCAAACTATCAGCATTTTTTGCCTGATTCAGATATATGATATAATATAAACTAGAAACTCCTATTAGAATAAACGAAAATAAGAGGAGTATGATCATGGAATATTGAAGTCTACCTTGGAAACTACTTACCGAATTTTGTAATGAAGCAGTATTAAACAGAAAGTAAAGCAAGAAAGTGAATAAGCTATAGAACAAGAAAATAAATGCGAAAGAAGCTAACCGCTGCAACCAGCCTGGTTTTTCTAAGCTAATGATCAATACATTTTCTTTGTTCTTGGAATAAATATAATGCTGATAATTATTTTTATCGAAATAAGTATCATGATAAGAAGTCAATCTATAATCTTCCAGCTTTTGCTTATAATCAAACTTACCATAAACATCAGTTAAATCTCCATCACCATATACTGCGTAGGAATAATTTCTTAATAAAGTTGATTGATAAATATGGGATTTCTCTAATATCGCAGGAAGTCCCATTTCTTTAGGTTTTACTTTAGATACAAATTCAATAAAAATACAAGATTTATGAACCGAATCTAACTGATAAGGAACTCTTCCAATATAATTCCTGTACTGAAATGAACTTTGAATCAAATACAAAGTATCCTCTCGAATAATTGATTTGCTATTTTTTATCCTTTCACTAAAATACTGATAACATGATGTTTCGAAATTATCAGGCATAATCATAATCATACTTTCCTCATCGCAGTGTATCAGGTTGATATGATATAACTGCATAAAAGATTCAAAGTACTTTTCCGAAATAAAGTTGAGGAGACTGTCATCATTATCAATAATCTGCTGTCCCTTTGTGAGTTCAATAAGAAACTCATCATTTTGAATTTTCTCAATAGAAGAAATAAACTGTTCTTCTAAAAAAGGATCATTTTCTAAATCTAAGGTTAATGCTGATGTTTCTCTGATAAGACCTTCCTTCTGATCGTTTAAGTAATTGAGATAAAAAGTGGTTAGGAAAGTAAAAAATACCAGAAAAAACAAAACTTCACCAAGCTTTCTGTTACCTGTGTTTCTTCTTTGCCAATAAAAGGTCAAAATAATAATGGCACTAATAGAAAGATGTATCAACCAAAAAGAGATTAAAAAATCGCTTGAGGTGACAAGAGGTAAAACGCCTATTCCTAAAAGAAAGATCCATATATGATATTCTACTTTTTTGCAATTGATGAAATGTCCCAACCAACGATAAACAGCAAAAAATAAAGAAAACTGCAGAATAAAGATAATCAATATTACTAAATAGCTATATATATTTAATGAGGCTAGCTGAAACAAATCTAGACCAATTTGGGAATCGAAAATCAAACTCCTGATTAAAATGACCAAGATATAATAGAGGAGGAAAATAAAAACAAGGTAAATATGGATGAACAAGACATTGAGTTGGCGAGTTTTTACGTGATTAAAATAATAAATCACTACTACCATTAACATCAAGCTAATAAAGAATAAGTTTCCAATAGTATTATAAATCCAGAAATGAGCATAAAGGCCAGGAGAAAACAATTCACTCTGAAATATAAACTCTGGCACCCCAAAGAATAAATGGATTCCATACCAAGTAAAAATGACTAAACTAAAAATACTTAATGCTATTAATTCTTTCTCTTTAGATAATTTCTTTAATAGCTTTTGCAGAATCTGAGCCAAAAAGTAAAATGAGAAGATAAACAAGAAGAAGGGGAGCAATTTCAATTTTCCTAAAGAGTTATTCTCAGCAGAATCAATATAAAAAAGTTCTTCTCCTTTATTTCCCTCCACAAGAAAGCCCTTGGTATCACTTACAATCAATTTCTTTGAAATACTAAAATAGCTAGCCAGATGGCTCATTAAATATTCATTTTCCCAAGGGTATTGGATTTTTATGATCTGAACTCCAACAATCGAAAATTGCTGAACTTGTTTATAGCGAAGCACAACTTGGTAAGAGCCCAAATGCTGAAGCCCTGGTTTATCAATTTCATTAAAGCTTTCAGAAAACACAATATGGTTTTCAGTCCATAATTCTAGCTGCTGATCCTCATATAAAGCAAAAGCAAATCTATTTTTATATTTAGCCTGATAGGATAAAGCCTTAATCTCAAATGCTTCTTTTCCATTGAGGATTAATACCTCTTGTAATTCTAATAAAATCCCATCTAAAAGAACCTGATCCGACTGAACTTGACTTTGAATTTGCTGAGCAACATTGGTAATAGATTCAGACTTATTATTCCCTAAAATAACATAAGCGACAGTCACTAGCAATAGCAGTGAAATATTTATCAGGAGCATATATTTCTTCAGGATCATCTTCATAAAACACAAATTTAACAAAACTAGTGACATCAAAATATCTCACCTATTTCTTTATTCACTATATATTTAAAACCAATGACATCAAGCAATTTCTTTGCCAAAAAAAAAGCGAAAACTATTGGTTTTCGCTTTTTTATCATTCTCTACTCTTCATTAAAATACAAATGTTGCACCAATATGAATATCAAAATGAGACAAACTATTATATTCTCCTTTATTATAAAGAATATGTGTATACTTTCCTTTAACAATAAATCCAAATCCAGAACCTGGGTTTAATTGGAATAAAGCTCCAATTTCAGGTTGGAAACCAAACTGCCAGCTTTTATCTTCTACATAGTACTGACCAATCTGATCTTGCTTCTCGATGTTAAACATTCCAGCATTAACACCAATAAAGGGATATATATAATTGTTTTTCAATGGATAATAATGGAAATTCACATAAAGAGGGAAGGTATATAGATAATTAAATCGAGTCGAAGTAATCGCGGCACCTTCCATTTCATATGTGGAACGGTCAAATTTTTCAGAGAATCCTTGCCAGCTAAATCCACCACCCACAGAAATAGGGTCGTTAAATAAATATCTATATTCCATAGCAAAACCTCTAGTAGATGTTTTACTAATGAACTTATCACTCATTTGGCCTACTGGAACACCGATAATCCAATCGAAAGTCAACATTCCACCAGGTTGAGCATAAGTTTTAATAAATCCTGTTGCATCAGGTTTTTGAGCACTTGCTTGATTAGAAAGACCTAAAAAAGCAAATAGTATTGCGACTATAAATAATCTTTTCATCATTTTCTGTTTTTTTAGGTTATTTCTGTAAATATGGTGATTGTTCAAAAGCTTCATTGAATCCTCTTACAGCTCTGGAGCCATTATAACTTGCATCGTTACTTAAGATTCCATCTATTTTGGCAGTCCAACGGAATACAACAGCAGGAGCATCATTAGGATCTGGATTAGGACCAGCATTTTCTAACCAAGTACGATAATCCATTACAGATTCACCATCAGCCATATCCATAACCATAGATCCGGTATTATAACTATAATAGCTAGCTCCCCAACTTGGATACCAACCATAATAAGGGTAATAATCAGTGCCCTTATCTACATTAGTATTCTTCCAGTATCCACCATACCATCCCCAATAACCTGGGTATCCCCACCAATAATATGGGTAATAAGTTACAGTGGTTTGTGTATTCATTAAAATAGAAGGATTAATTAAAAAGTCCGAAGACTCCAAATCAGCAGCCTCAGTATAACCCAATGATTTAAATTTATTAATAATAACCTCTCTAATTTCATCAGATGTGCCATTTGTATAGAATTCTTCAATCTCTTCATCTTCAAGATAATCAGAGTATAGCATCACTGAATCTCGAACAAAGAAAGTGCTGTAGCTATTAAAATCAAATTCCGTATCGTAATTAGTAAAAGTAATGTCATATTCCTCTAAGGTAGCCGTTTCTTGTTGCTTATAACAAGAAGTTAACACTAAACTTAGTGATATAACAAAAAGGATTAACCATTTTGTTCTCATAGTTTCTTATTTTTGTTTTTTTTTACAAAAGTAGCAATTTATAGTTTAGAAACGAATCATTATGAAGACTAGCAATTTTAAAATATCGCATTTCATTAAGCAAGAAAGCCTTGGAGGAATACTACTTATCTTATCCACTGTTATTGCTGTCATCTGGGCGAATAATTCAGATTCTTATCATCATTTTTGGCATGAGATATATGTGGGTTTCACAGCAGGTGACTTTAATATTAAACACAGTATTGGACATTGGATAAATGATGGCTTAATGGCTATATTCTTCTTTACCATTGGATTAGAGATTAAGAGGGAGATTATGGGAGGTGAGCTTTCTTCCATGAAAAAAGCTTCTTTACCCATCATAGCAGCAGTTGGCGGAATGATGATTCCTGCTCTTTTCTACTTTTTTATTAATGGTTCCAATCCCGAATATAGCTCTGGCTGGGGTGTTCCTATGGCTACCGACATCGCTTTTGCATTAGGATTAATGGCCTTATTGGGAGATAAAGTCAATATAAATATTAAGATTTTCTTAACAGCCTTAGCCATTGCAGACGATTTGGGAGCTATTTTAGTTATTGCTGTTTTCTATACTGAAAATATTAATTTAAATGAACTAATTAATGCTGGCGTTTTCTTAAGTATACTTACTATAGCTAATAAAATGGGAGTTAGAAGAACAGCGTTCTACGCCCTTGTTGGATTATTTGGAGTTTGGACCTCTTTCTTATTCTCAGGAGTACATGCCACTATTGCTGGTGTTCTCATTGCCTTAACCATTCCTGCCCGACCAAAAATCGATGAAAAAGAATTTGTGGCTAAAGTAAAAATGAAAATTAATAAATTTGAACAGCAACTTGCGAATGACAATTCTTTACTCACTGCAAAACAAGCTCATTGTATTGAGGATATTGATACCGTATCCCAGGACGCACATACCCCATTGCAAAAATTGGAACATCACCTCCACCCTATCACTTCTTTCTTCATCCTTCCGCTATTTGCACTGGCTAATGCAGGAATTAAAATAGAAGGTAGCTTAGTAGATTTACTATTTAGCCCTGTTTCACTAGGAATTATGGCAGGATTAGTTTTAGGTAAAACCATTGGTATTACTGGATTTTCATGGATTGCCATTAAATTCAAATTAGCTCGACTACCAGAAGGCAGCGGATGGAAAGAACTTATTGGAGCTTCTATGATGGCGGGTATTGGATTTACCATGAGTATTTTTGTGGCAGAATTAGCCTTTGACGATAAAGATGTTATTCAAACTGCTAAAATCGGAATTTTTGCCGCTTCATTTATTTCTGCCATTTTAGGATTAACATTATTGAGCTTAAGCAGTAAAAACAAAAAACCTGGAAATTAATTCCAGGTTCTTTGCCTTTGCACTTTTCTCAATTTATTAAATGCTCCTAAAGAGCACAAAATATCTTATTTTATATAAATCTGATTATTCATGATGGCTCCTATAAATTGTCCATCATGGGTATAAACTTTTACACCGCTTCTTTGTACCTTATTGGATTTAAAATCCATCATGCCTTCAAGGCCTACCAAAGTATAATTGTCATATTTCGCATACTCAGCGTTCCCAACAAAACCCTCTGACTCACAAGCTATACCAACTAAAACATCATTATTTTGATATATTCTTGCTAAACCAGTTTCAGGATTAATTCCTACTAGTTCACCTATTTCTATTTGCTCTTCCGACTCAAAATACTCCGCATACTTATTACTTTTCCCTCCTCCGATCAAATAGGAATATCCCAGTGGAATATTAATATCGCCATAAACATCGAGCTTATAATTAGGATCGTTAGAACCAATTTTCACTTTCCCATCAGGCATTATTTTCATTTTCTTGGAATCATTACGCTTGAAGTAAAAAATATCTTCCACTCCAGCAATCCACTCCGAATTTCCTCTTCGCAACTTTAATTGAGCTCTCTTTAATTCACTTGCAGAGTGTAATAGCACAAAATTTGAGGAGGCCATGGAATATATCTCTGCTGATGCATCACCGTATACACCCATCGTTTCCCAGTTTTTATCCCCCAAACCAAACACATGTTCATTTTTTACCCAATTATGTGACCAATAAATAGTTTTAGGACTTTGAGATTCATCACCCACAATAAAATCTCCATCTATAATTAAATTACTATTATTAAAAAGAATATCTGCAATATCCTCATCATACTTTATTTCCATTCTATAATTACGAGAGGAATTCTCATCAGCCGTAGATATCAAAAAATGTTTTCTCAATGTAAGTGGATCGGTGGTGTATTCACGAGCCGATAAAGCTGCTCCAAATTCTTCATCTGCACTTCTCCAATTGATATTGGCTTGAGCAGAATCTGCATTCATCCCAATTTTTATTAAATCGTTATCCAGCAAATTAGTCATATCAGAAGAAACAAATATCTCAGAATCCTCTCCCAATTCAATACCTTCCGAAGGGTTGTCTGTATGAATCCCCATATCTCCATCGAAATCAACACCTAAGTCGTTTTCATTCCAGATATCGTTGACAGTACTTGTTTCAGCATATAAAGCATAGGGTACAGAAAGCATTTTGGTCACTCCCATATCCATAAAGGACGAACCAGTTCCGGAGCTATCTAATTCTAACATGATAAACTGATCTTCCTCACTCCAAGCAATATCAGACCACTGACCATAAAGCACTTCACCATCCCCAATTTTTAGATTTATTAATCCATAATCATTGCTTTCTATGCTATGTTCTTCACGATACACGATATCTCCATCTGGCTCCTCAGCCAGAATATTCACAATCAGTTTCACTTCTTGATTTGGAATCACTGAACCTTCAGTATAATGCAATACCGTCTGGAAGTTTATTTTTTCTGGTGCCTGAGCCCATACACTTATTATAGCGCAAAAGAACAGACTTATTAATAATAGTCGTCTCATAGCTCTCTATTTTAAATATAATTTTCCGTTTGCTAATAGCACTCCTATCGACTCTCCATCAACTGTGGAAACCATTCTACCATTCACCTGAAGCTGTGTTAAATTTGCTTCTATTTGTCCTTTTGAAACCACCAATGCAAATCCGGAGTCCTCCTCACGGCCTTTCTCATAATTACTCACAAAACCTGCTTTAGCGCTTGCAATTCCCATGTATATATCGCCACTTTCAAATTTTCTTAACTGACCAGTGCTAGGATTCAAACCTAGTACATCGCCATTGGTGACATCATCGTTTACAGGTAAATATGAACCTTTTCCTGCACCACCTACCAAATAGGCAAAACCACTGGAAACATTAATATTTCCATTCACATCTAATTTAGCAATAGGTTCATCCACATCAATTCCCACATCACCATCACCAGTAATTTTAAAGAAATTAGAGGATTCATGAATAATATTAAAGTCACCATCATGAGTCATTTTCCAATCATTTTCTCCATTTCTTAAGTGAAGACCAATATCATTGGTACCTGCATCATCATGAATTAACAATTCTACATTGCTATTGGCACGATATATTTCAAGCTGGGCATTTTCCCATGTTCCTTCTTCTTCCCAATCTTTATCCCCTATTCCCATTTTTTTGGTTCCATGAATAAAAACATCGCTATAGTATAGTGCTAATCCACTATTCGATTCTGTTCCCACTTGGAAAGTATTTCCATCAATGAGTTTCAAATTGGCATCAGTGATACTAATGTCCACTTCATTCTCACCAAAAGGCACATTAAACCGCTCTACCAAGTCTCCTGAAAGATTGCTTGTTGCAATGCTAAATTTTCGGGCCTGATCGCTTGGATAAGTCTCATACTCATAGGCTGATAATGCAATTTTGGAATCCCCGCTAGCATCCTGAAAATGTATTCCTGGCTTAGCATCTGGGCTATTCCATCTTAAATTCATCACTGCACCATAAGTCAAGGAATTTTTCACCGTGCTCAGCTGGATTCTATTATTAGTACCAATAGTTAAAGCTTCAGTAGGTTCATCTGTTTTAATGCCCACATTACCATCCATAAAATAAATGTCGTTTCCATTTTGCTGCCACATACCCTCACTTGCTGCAGTAGTTTCAGCATAGAAAGCATAAGGAACCGATGCAAATTCTTCAATTCCCATCAAATTATAAGTACTGGTTCCCGTTTGTCGAGCTTCCAGCTTTACAAAATGAGCATCACTACCCCAGCTAATATCAGAAAAACTTCCTGTTAAAACCTCACCTTTACCAATTCTGAAAGAGGCTAGTCCATTCGCATTAGTAGCTACACTATGTTCTTCGGAATAAACCGCAGTACCACTTGTACTTCCTAGTAATATGGAAACCTTAAAGTCCATACTCTGAAAGCTGATCACTGAGCCATCCTCAGCTCTAACAATCGTTTGATAGTTTATACCTTCGGGAGCCTGCGCTGATGCCCACAAACTCAATAAAGCTAACAAAAAGGGAAATAATCGTTTCATATTTTTATTTTTAATTCTTCATATTCAATTCATCAAAAAAGGCAATTCTAATATAACATACTTATACTTAGTGCTATTATACTATTTTATTGAAATTTGGTTACATTAGAAATGTTACTCGATGAAGCTCAGTCAAATGAGAATAAAAACTATCTTTGCAAAAATTTTTGAAAACGATAAAAACTAAAATATATGGCACTGAGCGAACAAGAACAAATAAGACGTAATTCGTTGAATGAGTTGAGGAAGCTTGGAATAAATCCTTACCCTGCAGAAGAATTTCCAGTGAATGCAACCGCAGCTGAAATAAAAGAAAAATTCCCTAATGATAATAGCTTATTTCAAGATATAAGTTTGGCCGGTAGAATTATGGGCCGCAGAATCATGGGAGCAGCTTCTTTTATTGAGTTAAAAGATTCCACCTCTAGAATTCAAGTCTATTTAAAACGTGATGAAATTTGTAAAGAAGATGACAAATCTCTTTATAATGACGTGTTTAAGAAGTATTCTGATATTGGTGACTTTGTTGGAGTTAAAGGTCGTGTTTTCATCACTAAAATGGGTGAAATTAGTATTCATGCCAGTGAATTTACCTTTTTATCTAAAGCTTTAAGACCACTTCCTATTGTTAAGGAAAAAGATGGAAAAACTTATGATGCTTTTACCGACCCTGAATTAAGATACCGCCAGCGTTATGTAGATTTAATTGTAAACGACCAGGTAAGTGATGTCTTTATCAAAAGAAGTCAGATTATCCAGAGCATGCGTAATTTCATTACCTCTCATGGATATTTAGAAGTAGAGACCCCAATTTTACAAGTTATTCCAGGTGGCGCATCGGCTCGTCCTTTTATCACTCACCACAACTCTCTCGACATTCCAATGTATTTGAGAGTTGCCAATGAACTCTACTTAAAGAGACTCATCGTTGGTGGTTTCGAAGGTGTTTTTGAGTTTGCCAAAGACTTCAGAAACGAGGGAATGGACAGAACACATAATCCTGAGTTTACACAAATGGAGATTTATGTTTCTTATAAAGATTATAAGTGGATGATGAATTTCACCGAAAAAATGTTGGAAACCATTGCCAATGATGTGCATGGTAAATCAACAGTAAAATTTGGTGAAAACGATATCAACTTTAAGGCTCCTTATGCTCGTGTACCTATTTTAGAAGCCATTAAAACCCATACAGGCCATGATTTAAATGGTAAAACTGAGGATGAAATTCGCGAAGCTGCTCGTGAAATGGGAATCGCTGTAGATGATTATATGGGCAAAGGAAAACTCATAGACGAAATATTCGGAGAGAAATGTGAGCATACTTATATTCAGCCTACTTTTATAACTGATTACCCTGTTGAGATGTCTCCTCTTTGTAAAAGACATAGAGATGATGAGAGTTTAACTGAGCGTTTCGAGTTGATGGTAAACGGTAAAGAATTGGCCAATGCTTATTCTGAATTGAACGACCCCATTGACCAGTTAGAAAGATTCGAAGACCAAAACAAACTAGCCGAAAGAGGTGATGATGAAGCCATGTTTATTGATATGGATTTTGTTCGTTCTTTGGAATATGGTATGCCTCCTACATCGGGAATGGGAATTGGAATCGACCGTTTGGTGATGTTTATGACCGATAATTCTTCTATTCAAGAAGTATTATTCTTCCCTCAGATGAAACCAGAGAAGAAAAAAGTAGAATTGACTGAAGAAGAAAAAATCGTTTTTGATTTATTGAAAGCTAAATCTCCAGTAGAACTAGCTGACTTAAAAGGGAAAACTGGTTTAAGTAATAAAAAGTGGGATACCGCTATCAAAGGACTCACCAAAAACAAACTAGCTAAAGTCACTAAAACTGATGACGGCTTGAACATTGAGTTTTTAGGATAATTGCTTTCTAAGAAATATAAAAAAGGATGGCAACACTTATAGTGATGTCATCCTTTTTTTCTATTTCCTTTTCTTCCTTTCTAAAATTCTTTCAATATATTTGTGGAAGCGATTGATAACATACTTAATCCTTAGGTATTAATCCAATTTAAGTAAATATGAAAAAACAGATACTAGAGAAAATAAAAACCTTAGTGTTGATCTTGACTATTTTGCTATTTCAGTTCTCATGTTCAGAAAAAAGTACAAAAAATTTAAGTTCCAATTTCGATAGCATCACTAATGAAATATATCATTTTGGAGACTCTCTGAAAATAAATACAAATTCTCCATATACGATTGACTCCATAGTCACCAAAATAGGAAACAAAAGAATTTCTGGTCCACTAAATATACTACTTGATTCAACTGATCTTAAATATGGAAAAAACAGAATCATTCAAAAAGTCTATTTTACAAAAGACTATCGCAATAGAAATATTACCTATAGAAGTGTTATAACTATTCATCCTTCCACTATGGAAGAAGATATTGAATATGAAATTATAAACGAATACCCTCATGACCCATCACATTTCACCCAAGGCCTAATATGTAACAAAGAAGGCAATATAATTGAAAGTACAGGTGAATTTGGAGCTTCCAAATTGCTTGAGTATAATTTAGGAAGTGAAGCCAATATTAAGGAGGTAAAATTATCAGATAACTATTTTGGTGAAGGTGTTGCTAGTTTAAATGGAAGGATATATCAGTTAACATGGCTCAATCGAAAAGGGTTTATTTATGAGAAAAGTTCATTTGAGAAAACTAGAGAGTTTTTATACCCAGAGCAGATCAAACAAGGTTGGGGCTTAACAACAAATGGGACGCAACTAATCCTATCCGATGGTAGTCATATAATCTATTTCATTGAAGAAGAAAGTTTATCAAAAGTATCCAGAAAAACAGAAGTCTTAGGCTATAAAAAAGTATATAACTTCTTAAATGAATTGGAGTATGTTGACAATTATATCTATGCCAATATCTTGGAATCTGATAAAATAATTAAGATTAATCCTAAAAATGGTGCAGTATTGGGTATCATTAACTTAAAGGATATTTGTGAACCTTATAAAAGCCACGGTGTATTAAATGGCATCGCTTATCATCACAAAAATGAGACTTTCATTATCACAGGTAAAAATTGGCCTAAGATGTTCGAAATTAAACTGAAGTGATGAAGAAATAAAAAAGGGATGTCATCACATGAAGTGATAACATCCTTTTTTTATTCTTCAGTTAAACCAGCTACTTCACAATAGTTCCCAAATGCTCACCATTTACAATTTTCAATAAATTGCCTTTGGTATTCATATCGAAAACATAGATAGGAAGACTATTCTCTTTACAGAGGGTAAAAGCGGTTAAATCCATAATTTTTAATCCTTTTTCATAGGCTTCATCAAATGAAATCTCACTATATTTTGTAGCTGTTGGATCTTTCTCTGGATCTGCTGTATAAATTCCATCTACACGGGTTCCTTTCATAATCACATCTGCTTCTATCTCTACAGCTCTTAATGCACTTGCAGTATCTGTGGTGAAAAATGGATTTCCAGTTCCTCCAGCAATCACTACTACATAACCCTCTTTTAAATAATCTATGGCAATTTTTCGGCTCATGGCCTCCGCCATAGGTCTTAAAGTCAAAGTAGAAAGCAGCTTTACTTTTAATCCTGTTTTTTCTAAAGCACCCTGTAATGCCATGGAATTGATAACAGTAGCCAACATGCCCATATAGTCACCCTGAACCCTGTCCATTCCTTCTCCAGCACCTTGTAATCCACGGTAAATATTACCTCCTCCAATTACTATTCCTACTTCTTTTCCTGCATCTACCACTTCTTTAATCTCTGAAGCATATTCGCCTAAGCGAAGAGGGTCAATACCGTATTGTTGCTCGCCCATCAATGCTTCACCACTTAATTTCAAAAGTATTCTATTGAATTTCATATAGTTGTATTTTGTATTTCCGATGAATAAAATTAATCATTTTTTTTATTCCCTCCTAGAATAATTAGTGCTCAAAACGAGCGTTATTCTAAAATGCTAAATGATTATAAAAAGTCATTGAATTCAAACTTATGTTTAAATTTGCAATCAGATGAAAAACGCATTATATATCACCTTTCTAGTTTTATTCCTTATGGGAATAAATATTGAAACTTATAGCCAAAATTTAAAGCTATTTGACCCAGCCACTAATGGTCAGAAAAAACCAAAAAAGACCAAACAAAAACTAGCGACTGAATTTTATGTTGCAGGGGAATATGAAAAAGCAAGCCAATTATTTGAGGAGCTCTACGAAGAAAACCCCAGCGACTATTTTTATAGATACCTCCTCTATTGTTATGTGCAATTAGAAGATTTTCGTAAGGCAGAAAAATTAGTAAAACAAACACAGAAGAATACTGAGAAAGCCTATAAAGAGTTTTCTGATATGGGCTATATTGAGCAAAAAAAGGGCGATGTAGAAAAAGCCAATAAGCTATTTGCTAAAGCCATTAAAGAATTACCTGCTAACAAAGGAGCCATTCTACAACTGGCTAATGATTTCAGAAGCAGAGGGCAATCCGATTTGGCCGAAGAAACCTATTTTACGGGGCAAAAATTGCTAAGAGAAGAATATGGCTTCGAAAGTGAACTAGGATATCTCTACTATTATTTGGAACAATACGATAAAATGACCGATTCTTATCTCGATCTTCTAGAGATAAAACCTGAGCAAATGAAGATTGTTCAATATCGAATTCAAAATGCTTTTAGAAGAGATAAAGAAGACCAAATCTATCCCTACTTAAAACAAGAATTGCTTTCCAGAATAAAAAAACAAGAGGATGCCAATCAATTTAGTGAGCTCCTATTATGGTTAAGTATTCAGCGAAGAGACTTCAATATTGCAGTGATACAAGCCAAAGCTTTAGATAGACGAGAAGGTGGAGAGTATTTTAGAGTATTCGATTTAGCCCAAGTAATGATGAATAATGGTGCCTATGCACAAAGCATTTCAGCATTAGAATATATCATCTCAAGGCCAGGTGCAAAAGATCAAGTCTATTATCCCGAAGCCATTCAGTCTCTTTTATCAGCTAAATATGGCGATTTGAGATCGAAAAACAATCCAAGTCAAGAGGAAATCAATGAGCTGAGCCAAGAATTCTTAATCACATTGGATGAGATGGGCCGATTTAGATTTACCATACCCATGGTGATGAATTATGCAGAACTCCTCACCTACTTTCAAGATAACTCGGATAAAGCCATAGAAGAACTCAATATACTCGTTGAACATCCCGGCCTTTCTAAGGCCGAAAAGGCTCCAGCAAAATTATTATTAGGAGACATTTACCTTCTTAGTGATAATCCATGGGAAGCTACCCTCCTCTTTTCACAGGTAGAAAAAGATTTTAAAAATGATGAAATTGGTTTCGAAGCCAGACTAAAAAACGCCAAGCTTTCTTTTTATATTGGGGAGTTTGATTGGTCTAAGGCACAATTAGATATTTTAAAAGCAGCCACCGGAAAAAGAATTGCCAACGACGCCATGAACCTTTCCCTTTTCATTGCTGAAAATCTAGATGCCGACAGCAGTACAAGGGCTTTAGAATATTACGGAAAAGCAGATCTCCTTTATTTAAGAAAGCAAGACAGCTTGGCCCTACAGACATTAGATAGCATTTTCATGCTTAGTTTATACCATGATATTTTTGATAATGTTTGGATGCGTCAATCGGAAATATTACTCGCTTCTAATCAATACCAAGAAGCCAAAGTTTTATTAGAAAAAATTGTTGACCAATACCCTGATGGGCTATTAGCAGACGATGCCATTTGGATACTGGCAGAAATGGAATTAAACCAATTCAATAATGAAGAAAAGGCCAGTGAGTGGTATAAAAAAATACTCACCGATTATTCAGCAAGTATATATACGAATGAGGCCAGAAAGATATTCCGTAGCTTGAGAAATGATTTCCCTGTAAACGAAGATGCGGATTCTCTGTAAAACCAAAAAAAGATGACATCAATTAAGTAATGTCATCTTTTTTTTCTTAGTCAAGCTTTATTCTCATCTACCTTCTACAATCTGCTCTTTGGCCTTTTGAAGACTTTTGGCCTTGAGGCTTGCCTTTTTCAGCTCTTTTTCCATCTACTTGATTGGCATCGAATTTCGATTTTTGATCATCGTCTAAAATAGCTCTTACTTTTAGTTTACCTTCAATTCGAAGCTTTTGCATCTCTGTCCTAAGCTGACTGATTTCATCTACTTTGGCATAAATAGCTTTTTCATTTGGGCTATCAGCAATCATCAACTGGTCCAATTCGGCTTGTTTTACTTTTACATCGGCCTTAATTGGAGTTGTTTGTTCCATGATTCCGGTGAAAATAGCCTTTGCTTGTGTTTCTTGCTCAGCTGTTAAATCTAAACAAGCCAGACGATCTCCATTTCTGTTATTTCTTCCATCTCTATTTCCATTTCCGTTTCCATTTCCATCTCTATTTCCGTTCTGAGCGAATACTTGGAAACTTCCAGCAAAGATTAAAAGGACTAATACGGGGGCAATTAATTTTCTTGTTTTCATAATATCAATTTTTAATGTTGTTTTTATTTGCTTCTTTGATAATGATGAAAGAGAAAAGTTTAATATAAAACGAAAGAAAAACTGATTTTAACGAATTTTAGGAACTATAAGAAATGAGAAAGGGAGAATTGGGAAGCTGGAAATGTATCAACAATTGACTCATTACATCATACAATCATTGCATCACTAAACCATTCTAATACTCCGCAATAGCCCGAACTGGAGAACCATCAGCATCACCAATAAATAGAGGGAAAGCACTAAAACGAAATACCTGAGACCTGATGGTATCCAAATGACATAGATTTTCAATAATAAGGATATCATTTCCTAAAACTTCGTGATGAACTTCATATTGCGTATTCTCTTCTTGATCTAAAGAAATGGCATCAATACCAATTCCATCTAATCTAAAACCAGATAAATATTCCGCTCCTTTTTTATCTAATGCAGGATAGTTTTTAAAATATTCTGGGCTTCCCCACTTCTCTGAGTAAGCTGTCTTTAGAATGACGAAATCACAATCTCTAATCACCGACTCAAATTCACTCAAATACTCATCTTGCGCTTGTTCATCTATATCTTCCCAAGAAAAGGGAATGAGGCAGGCCTTACCAGAAAATTTAGATATGGGGTATTGGTCTAAGGTTTTCCCTCCTCCAATCATATGTGCAGGCGCATCCATATGTGTTCCCACATGTGTAAGCAAGCCTAAAGTCTTTTCTGCAAAGCCATCTTTTTCCACAGTATATAATTGCTCAATCTTTACTTCAGGAGTTCCTGGAAATACAGGCATTCCATTCTCAATCTTATGACTTAAGTCTATGATATGCATTTTTCTAATTATTTGCCACAAATGTATGACAATTTAAAGATTGCTATTCCATAACAATTCTGTAATTTTATCGGCTATTAAAAAAAACGGAGGAAAAGTGTCGAAGAAAGTTGCAGAAACACCATTAATGAAACAATATAATGCCATAAAAGCGAAATACCCAAAGGCTTTATTACTTTTTCGTGTGGGCGATTTTTACGAAACTTTTAATGAGGATGCAGTAAGAGCTTCCAAAATTCTTGGCATTGTTCTTACCAAAAGAGCCAATGGAAAAGCGGCTTATGTGGACTTAGCTGGCTTCCCACATCATTCTTTAGATACTTATTTACCAAAACTGGTGAAAGCTGGTGAAAGAGTCGCCATTTGCGACCAACTTGAAGACCCAAAAACCACCAAAACCATCGTAAAAAGAGGCGTTACAGAACTCGTTACTCCTGGCGTTTCTTATAATGACCAGGTTCTAGAAAACAAGAAAAATAATTTCTTGGCTTCCATCGATTTCCATAAGAAGACTAGTGGTATCTCCTTTCTCGATGTGAGTACTGGTGAGTTTTTTATCGCTCAAGGAAATAATGAATATATCGATAAATTACTTCAAGGATTTCAACCCAATGAAATCATCGTTCAGAAAAATAAGCTGACCGAGTTTAACGGACTTTTTGGTAGTAAGTATTACTCTACTACCTTTGATGATTGGGTTTTTTCTCAAGATTTTGCCAACGATATTTTGCTCAAACATTTCAAAATAACTTCTTTCAAAGGTTTTGGTATAGAAAATATGGCCCATGGAATCATTGCTGCTGGAGCGGCTATGCATTATCTTTTCGAAACCCATCACCGAGAGGTGGAACACATTAATAAGGTCACTAGAATAGAGGAAGACCACTATGTCTGGCTAGATAGGTTCACCATTAGAAACCTTGAATTGATACATTCTCCTCACGAAAATGCTAAAACCTTACTCGATGTTATTGACAGAACTGTTTCTCCCATGGGCTCCAGAATGCTCAAACGTTGGGTAGTTCTTCCTTTGAAAAATCAGCAACCGATTGAGGAGCGTTTAGAAATAGTTGATTATTTTTATAATAATCAGAAACTCAGAGACCGTTTATTTCATGAAGTCAATCAATTAGGTGATTTAGAAAGATTAGTAGGAAAAGCGGCCACAGGGAAAATAAATCCCAGAGAGGTTTTACAGCTTAGAAATGGTTTAATTATAGTGGAGAAAATCCAAGAACTGATTAAAGAAATTCCGATTCCAGCATTGGAGAAAACTCGAGAACAGCTTAACTTTTGTCCTAACCTAAGAACTAGGATAGAAACAGAAATAAAAGACGATCCTTCTGCACTTATTATCAAAGGGAATGTCATTGCAGATGGCGTTAGTGAGGAGCTCGATGAATATCGCCAGTTGGCTTTTAAAAGCAAAGACATCCTCAAAGGCATTCAAGAAAGAGAATGTGAGCGAACGGGTATCACGAGTTTGAAAATCGGTTTCAATAATGTGTTTGGTTATTATTTAGAGGTCACTCACGCGCATAAAGACAAAGTTCCAGAGGAATGGCATCGAAAGCAAACTTTAACCAATGCGGAGCGCTATATTACCGAAGAATTAAAAGTATTAGAACAAAAAATTCTTTCTGCACAAGAGAAAATCTTAGCCATTGAATTCAAGCTCTATCATAATCTTGTTCTTGCGCTACACGATTATATTCAACCCATACAAAATAATGCTTTTCTTCTGGCCCAACTAGATGTTTTATTAGCCTTTGCTCAAATTGCAGATGAGAATAATTATAGCAAACCTGTTATTGATAATTCTCTTAACATTGATATCAAGGAAGGTCGGCACCCGGTGATTGAGCAACAATTAGAACCCGGTGTTGATTATATTTCTAACGATGTTTATCTAGACCATGAGAGTGAACAAATCATGATCATCACTGGGCCAAATATGAGTGGTAAATCAGCATTCTTGCGACAAACTGCGCTTATAGTCTTAATGGCTCAAATTGGCAGTTTTGTTCCTGCAAAGGCTGCTAATATTGGTTTGGTAGATAAAATATTTACACGTGTTGGCGCTTCCGATAATATTTCATCGGGAGAATCTACATTTATGGTGGAAATGAACGAAACCGCTAGCATCTTGAATAATATCAGTAATAGAAGCCTGATTTTATTAGATGAAATTGGCCGCGGAACCAGCACCTATGATGGAATCAGTATAGCTTGGGCTATTACGGAATTCCTACACGAACATCCGCTATATCATCCAAAGGTTTTATTTGCCACCCATTATCATGAACTGAATGAAATGGCCAATACCATGAAAAGAATCAAGAATTTTCACGTGACTGTAAAAGAAGTTCAGAACACGGTTTTATTCTTGAGGAAGCTGAAAAAAGGAGGTAGTGAGCATAGTTTTGGAATACATGTAGCTAGAATGGCTGGAATGCCAACCTGGGTTTTAGACCGAAGTCATGAAATTTTAGAACAGCTAGAGGAGACCAGAAAACAAGGAGCATTAGAGAGTACGAGCAAGAAATTGGCAAACAAGAAAAAGAAGAAAGACGATTATCAACTCAGTTTCATACAATTGGACGACCCGTTATTATACCAAATTAAAGAAGACATCTTAAAGACGGACATTAATACGTTAACCCCAGTGGAAGCCCTTATGAAGCTAAATGAGATCAAAAAGCTTTTAGGAAATTAATTGCTCATTTTTTCTTGTTTACTAAATAAAATATTATGTATATTTGCAACCGCAAAACGCGAAAGTAGCTCAGCTGGTAGAGCATGACCTTGCCAAGGTCAGGGTCGCGGGTTCGAATCCCGTCTTTCGCTCAAAAGTTCTTTTATATGGCCTTAGATGGAATAAGTTTACCGATTCCATCAGAATATAAAGGTAGATGCCCAGGTGGTGGAACCGAGTTTACGAGCTCCCACCACACAGGTTAAATCTAATGCCCAGGTGGTGGAATTGGTAGACACGTTGGACTTAAAATCCAATGATCATCGCGATCGTGCGGGTTCAAGTCCCGCCCTGGGTACACACTGCGAAAGTAGCTCAGCTGGTAGAGCATGACCTTGCCAAGGTCAGGGTCGCGGGTTCGAATCCCGTCTTTCGCTCTCAGAGCTTTTGTATCAACAAAAGCTTTTATTTTTTAGAGTAAAAACTCTAGAATACGTTCTTTAAATATAATGGAAACAGGTCTACAGGTTTTCATTTTAGATTCTCGATGCTCAAGTGGTGGAATTGGTAGACACGTTGGACTTAAAATCCAATGATCATCGCGATCGTGCGGGTTCAAGTCCCGCCTTGAGTACTAAAAGCTACAAAACGTAAAGTTTTATAGCTTTTTTTGTTTATATTTGAGAGATGTTCTACAGGTCAAGGCAAAATTCTGGGGGAATTGATTTTGTATTCATCAATAATTATCACAGTTTAGACTGTTTGTTCTGCATTTATGTTGATGTTTTGAAAGACAAATCTAATGTGTCTTCATACTTTTTTATGGAAAAAAGTAAGCAAAAATCCATCCCAAACAATTGCTTACCCTCCTCTTCCAGAATATTGATTTAACAAGCAAAGTTGAAAATAATGACCTTTGAATTGTAGATGTTTTCCAGATTTTAAAGCCTTATTTTTACACCTTGCTTCTCTTATGTCATTATTTAAAAGCTAAAGCCCTTTGCTGTTAAATCTAATATTCTGAAATTCACCTCTAAAGCCGCTTTCTGTTTGGGAGAGGCCTTCCCGCAGTCTCCGAAATAAGAAAAATAGTATATATAATAATTTGTTTATCAGACAATATCCAAACTAATGTAAGCACACCTGATGCTATGCAAAGTTTATAAAGACTTCCGCAGGAATGTCTAAGCCGCCTTATATCAAAGTCGTTAAACGGAGCAAATGGCTTGAAGGAATAAAAAACAATACTGTTTGACGCTCGTTAGTGATCATTCGTAGAATGTCACTATAAGGAGGAGTTTATTGTTTTTCCGGAAAGGCATTTGTGGAGTAGTCTTTGATATACAGCGGAGGTTTTGTAACACTTTTTCAAAAAGTGTTGAAGAGAAATATATTATCATGCTTTTACAGATTAAATGAACCATTTGAGTAATATATTTATTATTAATAGTTTCCTAAATTAACAAGAGAAAAAAATGACTAGATTGTCCATCCCCCATAAAAACACGTTGATCCTGTTCTACACATATATCCTATACTCTCAGTCCTTAGATTTATTTTATAAAGGATCAACAAACAACATAGAAGACAGAGTTCTCAGACATAATAAAGGACTAGAAAGCTTCACATCAAAAGGAATTCCTTGGAACTTATTATGGTACACCAAAAAGTCATCAAAAAGCGAAGCCTATAGGCTAGAAATGAAGTTAAAAAACCTTAGTAGAGAAAGATTAATAAGGTTTATTATAAAATATAAAGATGATATTATTGATACAAAGATGATTAGCATCCTAAATATTAGGGTTTCGAATAAGCCATAATAGGTTAATCATATGAAAAAGACATATATGATTAGTTCAAGCCTTGATGAATTGCATGGCAATTATCAAGATGATGACAATGCTCGCATTCGTCAGCATCCCACCTTGAGTACTTAAAAGCTTCAGATATTTATTTATCTGGAGCTTTTTTTGTTTATCAAAATTCCTTCACGAAATGGCCAAAGAGGGTTCAGGCAATATCACAAAAGAAACACCAAAAGAACAGCTCCTTTAATCAATACAATAATAGCACATAGTATAACATTTAGAAAGATATTTGAGATTAACCTTCTAAATATCAAGACAATCAGCACCAAGCAAATCAATCGCAATACCACTAATTTTCTGGTAGATATACAATTCTCACAAACAAACAAACAAACAAACAAACAAACAAACAAACAGAATTTTTTATATATTTGAAAAGCATTAAAACCCCAAAGCATACCAACATGAAAAAACTAATTATCCTATCGATTATCCTCCTATTTAGCTTCCAAAACCAAGCCCAAAACTGGATTGAACCTACCTTTGTTACAAAAACAAGTGGTGGGTATTTAGATCCAGAGTTTTGTATAGACCATGAGGGTGTAATACATTGTGTTTGGCAGGAAGTCTATAATACAGACTACAGTCAAATATTTTACTGTAATTCACACGATAATGGCTTAACTTGGTCCGATGCCATTAATATTTCTCAAAATAATGAATATAGGGTTTCCAACCCACACATAGTATGTGATTCTGAAAAAAATCTACACTTGTCTTATGATTATAATAGCATGAGCGTTACTGCCATTCAGGTTTATTATCATATGTTTAATGGTGAAGAATGGAGTGAGCCAATAGCCTTAACACCTTACACAACTAAATCAAGAAGCAATAAAATATTTATTGATTATAACGATAGAGTATATTGCTTTTGGTATAAAGCAGTTAATAACGGCACTTGTTCTTATATGTATAAAGATAGTGATAGTGATAGCTGGAGTGATGTTATTACCCCTTATAATAATAATGAATATCATTTCTTTAATGATGCTGTAGTAGATTCAGAAAACAATTTACATTGGATTGGAAATCATCATTATCAAAATGAAGGAAACTATGACATTAAACCGATCTATTTTTATTATGATTATGAAAATAATGAATGGAGTGATTTTGAGAAATTTGGAGAGCACTATGCTTGGATAGGTTTTGATATAGATTTAGATAATAATGAAAGTCCCCATTTGGTTTGGCAAGAATATATTCCTCAGGGAGGAGAACCTCCTCTTTCCACAACATATTATAATGCACAGAATGAAGATGGCTTATGGGATATACCCACCTATCTTGGGGAAGGTAGAAACAACCAAAGAATTATAATTGATTATCAGAATCGCCCAAACGTATTTCACCGAGAAAAAATAGAAATAGAAGACAGGTGGATTATCGTTCATTATTATAAAAATAACATGAATTGGGAATCGAGCATTTTTCCAATGGAAAACTCTATCAATCAATTTGAAATTCTTAAACAAGATATGACCATTAATATGGTTTTCACAGCAATAACTGCTTTTGATAATAATATGAAAAATGTGATGTTTACTCGAACTGATATGATAAATAGAATAAGTCCACAAGAAAAACCAAATAGTTTTGAAATTTCACCAAATCCTTCTAATCAAATCTTTAATATTAATTTCTTTCTAGAAAATGAAGAATTGGTAAATATTAAAATTTATAATATGCAAGGGGAGTTAATTAAAACGCTTTATGATGGCAAAATGTTATCAGGAAATCATCAGATAAATTGGGATCCTTTAGATGAAGGTAATCAGTTTAATTCTGGAGTTTATATCGTGCGATTACAAGCTGCTCAATCCATATCTACTCAAAAGATTGAGTTTATTAGATAATAATGAATTATTAACCGAACATTTCGCCAGATAACTAGGAGTATCTATAGCAGCAAACTTTCCACAGATTATATGCTACAGTACTCCCCAATCTGGCTGATGTTGCAAATCTAAACAATATGTTTAAACTTAAAACAATTATGATTTTATTAATGGTTCTCTGCATGAGCCATATTGGTATTGGCCAAGAAAAATATGCAGTAATAATTGCCAAAACTCAAGTTCAATCAAATAATCACTCTCAAGCTTGGATAGAAACCTTCTTAAAGTGGGAAGAGCTACAAAGCAAAGGCTATGCACCTCAGAATATTTATGTGTTTTTTGATAATGGATACGACTACCAAAGTCCAAGCTTAGCACATAGATACAAACCCAATGTAGGTATTGTTCTTACTTATGATGCAGCTACCTTGGATAATATTAACAAAGTTTTTAATGAGTTTAAAGAAGGAAGTCAGAGCGTAAATAAACTTAGCAAGTTTGATAGCCTATTTGTTTGGACTTATGAGAAATTTTCCGATCACAAGACTAATATTCAATTATACGAAGGCCAATTAAGCAAAGAAGACTTAAGCCATTTGATTCAGCCTTTGAATGCAAATATTATACTAGATATAAATATTAAAGACCAATAAAATGAAACGCACTATTTGCCTTATTATCCTGTTCACATTTATTTATAATACTCCTACTTCCGCCCAAGAATGGAGTGAGCCCGTAGAAATAAGTAAATTACAAGGTTATAATTCCAGTCCCGATTTTTATATAGCTAATAATGGAATCATACATGTTGTATGGAGTTATAGATTAGAAGCTAATCACCGTATTATTTATTATAGCAAAAGCGAGGACGATGGCTTAACATGGAGCGAAGCAGAAAATATTTCACAGAACAACACATTGTGGATGGAAAATCCTCATGTGGTAGTAGATAGTGACAATCAGGTATACATTAGCTATGATTATAATGCTGGTAATCCCAGCGACATGCTTATATTTTTGCGGAAATATAATGGTGAATACTGGAGTGCCATTGATACAGTTTCTAATGGATGGTATGGTTCTGATCATAATTCATTATACATAGATAATAACGATAGAGTCTATTGTTTTTGGTATTGTGATTGGTATAATAATAATGGATCTATGGTCTATCGCTATTACGAAAACGATCAGTGGAGCGATTTTTTAATCCCTTATGATAATAGTGATGTCTATTTTATTGGGAAAATAGTCATTGATAATAATAATATATTACATTGTTCAGCATATCATTATTATTATTATCAAAGTAATAATGATCTAGAAATAGTTTACTCAACCTGCCAGAATAATAATTGGTCCAACATTAGCCAAGTAAGTGTAGATTATAAAGTTTGGGTAGGAAACGATTTGGCTATAAACAACCTTAATCATCCTCAAATTGTATGGAGGCAGACGCTCTCTAATTCAGCTCCTCCAAACGATGGGTCATTATATGCTTTTTATGATGGAACAGAATGGTCCGATCCTGAAATTATTGTGGAAGATCCAAGTGACCAAGCAATAGTAATAGATTCTTATAACAAAACTCATATAATTGATAATGAAAAATATGAAGATGGTTATAGATTAATTCATTATCAAAAAAAGAATGCGGAATGGATTGGTGAAATTATAAATGAAGATAATTATGGGAATTTTTTGAACAAACTAATTAATAAGGGAAATTTAATATATTTAGTAAATGGTAAAGTGGATACAATTTATGGTGCTTCTATAGTGGAGTCAAATATAGTTTTAAGAAAATATGAAGTATTGGTAAATACAGATGAAGTATTACCAGTTACATTTTCAAAATTCGCAATTTTCCCCAATCCAATCAGTACTCAAGCAAATATTCAATATCATTTGAGTAATACGGTTCATATAGAATTAAAAATCTATAATCTAAAAGGAGAACTCATAAAAACCTTAGTAAATAAAAAACAATCAACAGGAACACAAAGAATAAAGTGGAATGCTACAGATAAAAATGGAAAGGAGGTAAGTCCCGGTCTGTATCTTATTCGTTTGAAAGCCGGCAAACAAATCATGACACGTTCTGTTGAAGTATTTTAATAATAATTTTATTATAAACCGAACAAAACACCGGACAGTAAGGAGTGGCATAAGCACTCATCTTTGCAGGGAAAAATGCTTAGCTACTCCATAATCCGGCTTTTGTGCAAAACTAAACATTATGTTTAATGTAAAAACTTTTATAGCTTTATTTATGGCTTTTTGTATAAGCCAAATTGGTATAAGCCAAGAAAAATATGCAGTGCTCATTACTGGTGATTATGTTGCACAGGGCATTCCAAATACCCATCAGTTTAATGGAGGTTAAACTGACAATAACCAAGATTTTGATGAGTTTTGGAACGATACCTTTTTAATGTGGGAATTATTACAAGCTAAGGGGTATGATCCTGATAATATATTTGTACTATTTGCCGATGGAGTTGATTATTCTTTTAATCACCCTCTTATCGATGACAGATATAAACCTAGTTCTACTGTTACAGTAACAGATTATCCTGCTACCTTAGCAAACTTACAAATGGTATTTAATGGTTTAAGACTTGGTAATGGCGGTTTTCCTCAGCTTACAGAAGATGATTTTTTATTTGTATGGACTTTTGATCATGGGATGTTTATTGAAGGCCATGCAAGGTTACTTTTAATGGATGATGAATATATAATTGAGGATGATTTTGCAGCATTGGTAAACCCTATTCCTGCTCATAAAAAAGCTTTTTGGATGCTTCAATGCAACTCTGGGGGCTTTAATGGAGCCTTAGAAGGCCAAAATACTGTTTTCCATTCAGCTTGCCAATATCTTGAAGGAGCTGAATCAGGAAATGATACTCCAGATATTGAGAATGAATTAATCAATGGTAAACAGTATACACATAGTGAATGCTTTTTCCATATGTATTCATCAACTAATGGTGAATCTCCTGCATATTTGGACAGCTATGATAACGAAGATTATACAGACGCTGATTTAAATACTGATTTATATATTAGTTTATATGAATCTTGGATTTGGGAATCAGATCATGAAGACCTAGATGAAACCCCTTTATTTTCAGACTTAGGAGCAATCAGTGCCTATACTTCCCTAGAATACCCAACTTTGTTACATAGCAATATGACAACAAACGAAAGCCATAGAGGTATTATCGGGATTTCTAAGAGTTTTTCAGTAAAAGCTGAATCAGAATTAGTTCTCTTGAAGAATTCAAAAGTAGATATATTAAACGGTTCTGAATTAACAGTTGAATCTGGAGCTACCTTAACAATTGGAAAATACGTTGAATTCACAAATGGAAAAATAATTATAGAAGATGGTGCAACAGTAAATATAGATACCGATTTGACCACTTAGATCATACTGAGATTCTTTTATATAACTCTTCATTAAGTGTAAGCAGTGCGAATTTAGATAACCAATCATCTTTCTGGCTACATGGTTCAGGAACCTACGAAATTACCTATTCAGTTTTCTCAAATGGTTCAAAAATTATGGGAGTGAATAATCAAGGGAGTGTATTAGTTGATAATTGTGATTTTGATGATTCGTATGTTCATATTGAGAATAATAATTTTGCTCCTAGCATTCTTGCAACTATTAGCGATTGTGATTTTGCTAATTCAAACAATTACACCGCCATTCGTGTTGAAGGCTGTAATACATATAATATCGATAATAATACCATTGATAATTACATGTATGGAATCGAAGTTTGGAATTCGGGACATGGAAAAGGAGATTATTTTGTGAAAAATAATTCTATAACAAATATCGATGGACCTGCTCTTACATTTTATAGTTCATCTGGTATTATAGAGAATAACCAAATCTCAAATAACGACCTCGGTGTAAAGTTATTAAACAATTCTTCTGTACAACTTATAGGAAACAGTAATGCAAATTACGAGAGCCAAACACAGGTTATCAAAGATAATATTGGTGAAGAAGTATATATGAGTTCATATAGTGTCCCACAAATATTTCATTATAATGTAATAAAGGATAATGATAATTTGGGAGGTTCAAACGATGCTTTAGTATATCATAATTTACCTCCTAGTGGACAACCTATAATAGATGTAGAATACAATTGCTGGGGAGGAAGCTCTTTTAATCCTTTAGTAGATTTATATCCTGTAGGAGCTTATGATTCAGACCCTACTTGGTGTCCAGGTTTAAGCAAAGGGGTGGCCGAAAGCGCAGAAATACTATATATGGATAGCCAAACTCAATTTGAGGATGAAGAATTCATAGCATCAAAAACTACTCTAGAAACCATAATCACAGATTATCCTAATACTACATTTGCCCAAGCAGCTGTTAAAGACTTGTTTATTGTTGAATTATTTGCCACTAACGATTATTCATCGCTGCGTCAATATTTTAATGACAACCCAAGTATTCAAACTAATGATGTGCTCAAATCACTAGCAGAATTCTTTAGCAATAGATGTGATATTAAACTAGAAAACTGGCAAACAGCCATTGATTTCTATGAGGCAAGAATTTCAGGAGAACCAGATACTGAAGAAGAAATATTTGCTATTATTGATTTAGGCTTGCTCTATTATATTATGGAAAACAGCAGCAATAAAGCTAGCTATGGTGTAGGCTCCATGCCCGAGCACAAACCCAAATCTAAAGAGGAATACATAGCAAAGAGAGACTATTTAATCTCCTTATTGCCTCTAAAAAGTAAGGAAGCGGAAAGCCTAAATCCTATAACAAGTGATGAGGTATTAAGTCAAAACTCACCCAATCCGGTTAATGGCAACACACAAATAGGCTATAATTTGGAGCAGGAAGCCAATATCCAGTTAAATGTTTATGACTACACAGGAAAGCTATTAATTACTATTGATGAAGGAAAACAAGACAGAGGAGCCCATCATATAAATCTTAATACTATCGATTTAGAAAATGGAATCTATCTGTACACCATTAAAATAGATGGACAAGTGGCCGATTCTAAAAAAATGGTGGTATTAAAATAATCTATCAATCAATATCTCAAAAAAACTCAAAGCCTTATTAGTATGACTAGTAAGGCTTTTATTTAACTGAAACTTGTTATAGCACCAACAGGAATTGTATCCCAAAGGAATTGAAGCTTTCTCTATAGCCGTTTCAAGGATTAATACTCCACAACCACCCTATGACTATTTGAACTCTTATAATAAACCTTACTATTTCTAAACATGGTAAAACTTAATGCCAAATAGAAAACATTAGTTTCAAAGTTTTCATAAGGCTTTACATCTACACCATCTATTTTCTCTACAAAATCGGCATTATGAAATGGAGTAAGGTAATATTTGAATTTTAGATTAGCTCCGTAGGGAAACTGAAATCCTACAAATACCGAATGATAATAAGTAGGGACTCTATCACTAAACCATACATTAAACTTCCCTGTTTTTACTTCATTTTCGAAAGTCTTCTCTTTATAGTTAAATGGCAATTCGAATTCATATCCTCCATAAACAAAGAACGAATCCATATTTCCTAACTTAAATCCAACAGGAATACCTAAATTGTATACACGATATTTCTTTTTCACTTGTGTGGAATTATCTTTGGCAATAAAACCAACATTTCTAACATTCAATCCGAAAAACATTCCGGCATGGTCACCAAAATCTACATTTCCGAGGCTCTGAACATTAAACCATGGTGAAAAACGAACTATATTTTGTGGAGTAGGCGCGTCCCCAGAATTAATTTCGGCGAGGGATAAAATGAGCTCCCCGCCAGAGGTAGTATAAAACTTCTGCGCAAATAAGCCATGGGCCATTAATCCTATCAATAGAGTGAATAATAATTTTCTCATAATATTAATTTTGTTGATTTGATTTCTTCTAAGACGAATTAGTGACAATAAAGTTACTAAAGATTTTTATGAGACAAAATGGAATTGAGCAAACATACCCTATTTCTTTTTGGCACTTGGTAAAATCCTCTCTTCCTTTGTGATAAAGCTATTGCACAAAGTTTCACAAAAGAAACTCAAAGGTTGACAAAGAAGAGAATCTATCTTTTGCTGGGGATATCCCATTTTGATATTCCTGAAATCTAAGCAGGTTTAAATTTAAACATTCAAATGCATTTGCCCTGAATAAGGAATAGACATTTAAAAATGACAATAAGCCCATTTTCAGTTTAAAGCAGATGTTCACTAGGATCCCAAAACACCTCTTTTAAGTTTATAATTTGATCGCCATCCACTTTCACCCCTTCACTCTCCAGCAAATCCTTCATTAAATTTTCTTGACCAAAATGGTGCTTACCTGACAAAACCCCTGCTCTATTCACAACTCGATGAGCTGGCACATCCTGTTGATGGCTTCCATTCATGGCCCAACCCACCATTCTCGCACTTCTCGCAGCACCCAAATACTTTGCAATTGCTCCATAGCTAGTCACCCGACCATAGGGAATCAAGCGTGCCACTTGATAGACCTTATCAAAAAAACTAGGCTCCTCCAGTTTACTCATCAGAAGGTAATTTATCTAATTCATTGGAGTTATAAGCCTCGTTTAATGAATATAAAGCATAATTTATCGGAATACCTTTTGCTAAATACTGCTTCTCATAGAATGTCTGAATTTTTGGTGCATCACCATCATAATCCGACTGATATAAATCGTAAGAATGAAATTCTAGAGGAAGTTTAAAATAGTTAATCACCTCCATAGAATAGTCAAATAATTCTCTGCTATCTGTTTTAATATGAATGATACCATTGGGCTTTAAGATCTGACGGTAGAGATTCAGAAAACGAGGAGACGAGAGTCTTCTTCTTTCGTATTTTGGTTGCGGATCAGAAAAGGTTAGCCAAATCTCATCTACTTCATTGGGACCAAAAAAATGTAGAATTTGCTCAATTTTAGTTCTGATAAAAGCCACATTACCCAAGCCTGCTTCTCGTGCATCCGTTGCGCCTCGCCACATTCTGGCTCCTTTTAAATCTACACCAATAAAATTCTTATTGGGATATTTTTGAGCTAAACCCACAGTGTACTCCCCTTTACCACAACCCAATTCTAAAACAACGGGATGATCATTCTTGAAAAAACCGGCTCTCCACTTTCCCTTTAATGGAATTCCTGCTATCACCTCATGCCAATAAGGTTGAAAAAATAATGGATTTTCTGCATTTTCAGCAAACTGTTCTAGTTTCTTGCGAGCCATATTCTTTTTTTTGCAAATATATAATCTTAGCTAAATAAAAAAAAGCAATACAGCCTGAGCCATATTGCTTTCTAAAATTATTTTAAAACCCTTTATTTAGTTTCCACTAAAGGAATTTCTAATGCCAGCTCAGCATTTATTAAAGCATTTATTTTATTGTCAATTTGGAAGAAGCGAGTAGCTTTAGAAGGAGATATTACTTTCTTAAACTTCTTATAATACTTCATTTCTAATTTACTTACAGCTTGTTTTAGCTTGATGTTTCTAGTCATTAATTCATTCGCCTTCACATCATCTAAGTTACTATAGTTTTCGGCATAATCCTTAATGATTTTGATGCGCTCTGTTTGCAATTTATACTCTTCAGCTGAAAACTCTTCATAAAGCGGCCAAAAAACAGCAGCTTCAGCATCAGTAAAAACCATATTGGCTGCTACGGCAGCTTTTTTCTCAGTTTTCAATACTGATCTTTCTATTTCTATAATGTCATCAATTGATTGACTCCAAACGGGAGCTACAAACATGACCATCATTAATGCAAATAATAATTTCTTAATTTGATCCATTTTATATTGTTTTTAATATGATTAAAATTCTTTCTTTAACTGCTTCACCCAAGCCTCCACACTAGCCTGAACATTGCCTGCTTGGTTTTCAAAATCCAATGGCAAACCAACAAAAACACCATCTCTTAAAGCCTGAGACTGATCAAATATATAGCCTTCATTTGGAGTAAAACCAATAACCCTTCCTCCTCTTACTTCAAGAAAATCGGCCATAACACCAATGGCATCTACAAAGTTATCAGGATATCCTTTTTGGTCTCCAGCTCCATAAATAGCAAAAGTTTTTCCTTCCAACGAGTTTTCCTCAACGCTAGGCAAGAATTCATCCCAATAATTAGGTAATTCTCCATCCCACCAGGTTGGCACTCCTAAGATAAAATGACTGAATTTATCAAAATCATCTTCGGTAGCTTCCTCAACATTAACAGCTTCAATTGCTTTTTCGCCAAAGGCATTAAGAATAATTTCCGCAGCGGTACTTGTGTTCTTAGTATTAAAACTATAAAATAATCCTATCTTATTCATATCTCTATCTCCAAATTTAGTAATTTAATAATTCTCTCGAGGCATCTAAAATTCTTTTAGCATTGGGAAGAATGGCGTTTTCAAGAATCCTATTAAAACCTACGGGTGTAAACTCTGCTCCAATTCGTTTTACTGGTGCATCTAAAAACTCAAAAGCATCAGCTGAAATTTGAGCAGCAACTTCTCCTCCAAATCCACCAAAAACTTTGTCTTCATGTACCACCAAAACTCTGTTTGTTTTCTTTACACTCTTCAAAATACCTTCTTTATCTAAAGGCAATAAGGAACGTAAATCTAATACTTCCACATTAGCACCATCCTCTTTTTGCAAAGTTTCAGCCACTTCTAAACTCATTGGCAAAGTATTTCCATAAGTAATGATGGTCATATCTGTACCTTCTCTTCTGATTCTGCATTTTCCAAAAGGAACTTCAAAATCATCTGGGCAATAAGCCTCTGCTTTTGGATCATTATATAATGCTTTAGGCTCTAGGAAAAGAGTAATTCCTTTGGAACGTATTGAAGTTCTTAGTAAACCAGCAGCATCATCTGCAAAAGCAGGATAAACCACTCTAATCCCCGGGAAGGTAGTCAAAGTTCCTTCAATATTTTGAGAATGATATAATCCACCTCCAATATATCCACCCGAAGCTAACCTGATGGTCACATTAGGAACAAACTTACCATTTGAACGATAATAATCATGGGAAGACTCTACCAATTGCTCCATAGCTGGCCAAAAATAATCTGCAAATTCAGCTCCTTCTACAACGATTCTTATATCATCATTATAACGACTCATCCCATTTGCTGTACCTACAATAAAATCTTCAGCGATTGGTGCATTAAAAACTCTTTTTACTCCAAATTCCTGCTGTAAACCTTTAGAGACATTGAAAATTCCTCCCTTATCCTTATTGGCCATATCTTGACCCCATATATAAGTATCTGGATTACGACGGAATTCCGATTTTAAGGTTTCATTTAAAGCGGTAATAAGTTTAATTTTTTTGCCAGAGTTTTGAGTATGCAGACCCTCTGGATATTTTATACTTACCACCGGTTCTGGAGTCACAAAATCATGGATTGAATCTGGACTTGGATCTTTTGCTGTGATGGCAATTTTATGAGCTTTCTTAACTGCTTTAATTGCTTTTTCTTCAATGGCGGCTAACTCTTCTTCTGTAAACCTTTTATAACGAGTTAGCATTCTACGATATTTCGCCAAAGGATCGTATTCCTTTACATAATTTCTTTCTTGCTCATCTCTATACAATAGATGATCATCAGAATTAGAATGCGAGCCCATTCTCACACAATTTGCATGAAGAAGCACAGGGTTTCCTGTTTCTAAAGCATGTTGCTTGGCTTCATGCATAGCGTTCATGGAATCAAAAACGTCCTTACCATTACAATGAATAAGATGAAGATTCTTATAGCCACTGAAATTATCTATTACTTTTCTATTGGCTGTTTGGTCTTTCTTAGGTACAGAAATTCCATATCCATTATCTTGAATAACAAAAATAACAGGCAATTGCTCTCTATCGGCACCAGTAATGGCCTCATAAACATAACCCTCAGAAACAGAGCTTTCTCCTTGAGAACTAATAGCTACTGCTTTTTCGCCATAAGTTTTAATGGCACGAGCAACTCCAACTGCATGCAAAGTATGGTTACCAGTACAGGAAGAAACATTTTCTATATTCCACTCTGGCTTGGCAAAGTGGTTGGACATGTGACGACCACCTGATGAAGGATCATCAGCTTTAGAAATACCATTTAAGATAATTTCTGTTTCCGTCATCCCAGCTGAAATAGCCGTTAACATATCTCTGTAATAAGGAAAGAGGTAATCTTTATTCTTTTCAAATATTTGACCAATAGCCAACTGAATTCCATCGTGCCCCGCATATGGTGCATGATATGACCATCCCAATGCTTGTTTTAAATAATTTGGCGCTTTTTCATCTAATTTTCTGCCTAAATACATTAAATAATACCAGTTCTCTAAAGTTTCTTTAGGCGTATGCTTAATGCTGTATTTTTTATTTGTCATTTTAATCCGTTTAATTCAAACCCTTTTAAATTCTAAACTTGTTGTTATCTAGCGATAAATTATGGAGCAAATTTACAAATAAGTTTTAATTTAGATTAGTTTTAAATAAGTAAAAAATCTCCAATCTGCTCTATTTAAGAAGATTTAACTAGATTTTGGGTAAAAATGATTCCACAAAAACGATACGAATGTTTAGACTTCATCATGATTCTAAGGGTGCTAGCAGCAATAGCAATAAAACAGCTATCCAACATGTAATAAAAAACTGTTAAATTTTAGTGATACCGTAATCTTTGGCTCTGATTTTGTGTTAGTGGGATATAAATTATATAAATAACCATCAAATTGGTTATTTTTGCACTATAAAGACATTTTTTAATGATAAAATTTATTCAGAATCATACATCAGAACAACTAGTTAAGGCAGTTGTTGACGGAATGCAAGAGAGAAAAGCACAAGAAATAACCACTATTGACTTAAGAAGTATACCTACAGCAATTTGTGACTTCTTTGTGGTATGCCATGGAAGCTCAAACACTCAAGTAGAAGCCATAGCAGAATCAGTGGGAATGGAAGCAAAAAAACAACTGAACGACAGACCATTACATGTAGAAGGCGCACAAGCTGCTGAGTGGATATTAATGGACTATGTGGACGTTGTGGTTCATGTATTTCAAGAAACAAGCCGTAGATTTTACAATCTAGAAGGTTTGTGGGCTGATGCCGAGATAACTACTGTACAAGAAAGTATGACAAAATAACCTAGACAGAATGGCAGATAACAATAATAATACAAACCCGAAGAATCAATCCAAAAACCCACTAAACCCAGGAGGGAAGCCAGGGAAACCGAAATTCAGTTTTTATTGGATTTACGGTATTATGGCCGTCATTTTTATAGCTTTAACTTTCTTTGGAAATGATACCATCTCTAAAGAAACGGATTGGGGTCAGGTAAAGACCATGCTCAACAATGGAGATGTTGAAAAAATCATTCTTGTCAATAAAGAAATCGCAGAGATATATGTAAAAGCAGATAAGAAATCTAATTACGATATCAAAACTGAAGGGGGCTCATTAACCAAAAAGCCTGATTTTTCTTATCAGATTGGCAGCATAGAATCTTTTGAAAAAAGAGTTCAGGAAGCTCAAAAAAATTCCCCTGAACCGATTTTTATTCGAAACGAAACCCGTCAAGATTGGGGTAAAGATATTTTCGGATGGGTCTTTCCTATCCTCTTACTCGTTGGGGTTTGGTTCTTTATTATGCGAATGATGAGCAAAGGCGGTGCTGGAGGAGGCCAAATTTTCAATATTGGCAAATCAAAAGCTCAGCTCTTTGATAAAGAAAGTTCTGTATCCGTTAACTTTAAAGATGTTGCTGGTTTAAAAGAAGCAAAAGTAGAAGTAATGGAAATTGTAGACTTCCTCAAGAAACCCAAAAAATACACTGAACTTGGAGGTAAAATTCCAAAAGGAGCGCTACTTGTTGGCCCCCCAGGTACTGGTAAAACACTGTTAGCCAAAGCCGTCGCTGGTGAAGCTAAAGTACCGTTTTTCTCTCTTTCAGGTTCTGATTTTGTAGAGATGTTTGTAGGTGTGGGAGCTTCTAGAGTTCGTGACCTCTTCAAGCAAGCCAAAGAAAAAGCACCCTGTATCATTTTCATTGATGAGATTGATGCTATTGGTAGAGCTAGAGGAAAAAATGCCATGACTGGAGCCAACGACGAAAGGGAAAATACATTAAATCAGCTTTTAACAGAGATGGATGGTTTTGGTAGTAATGCTGGAGTTATCATTTTAGCCGCCACCAATAGAGCCGACATTTTAGACACTGCCTTATTAAGAGCAGGTCGTTTTGATAGACAAATCCATGTGGAACTTCCAGAACTAGAAGAAAGAAGAGCTATTTTTGAAGTTCATACCAAACCTTTAAAAATTGGTTCTCATGTGGATATTGAGATGTTAGCCAAACAAACCCCTGGTTTTTCAGGTGCTGATATTGCCAATGTTTGTAATGAAGCTGCATTAATTGCTGCTCGACAAGATAAGAAACAAATAGAAAAGCAAGATTTCTTCGATGCTATTGATAGAATAATTGGTGGGTTGGAGAAAAGAAGCAAAATCATCAACAAACAGGAAAAAGAAGTGATTGCTTATCACGAATCTGGTCATGCTACTGTAAGTTGGTTATTGGAACACGCTCACCCATTAGTAAAAGTCACTATTGTCCCTCGCGGTAAAGCTTTAGGCGCTGCATGGTATGTTCCAGAAGAACGACAAATCACAACTAAAGAACAGATGATGGACGAGATGTGTGCCACATTAGGAGGCCGTGCTGCTGAACAAGTCATCTTCAATAAAATTTCTACTGGTGCTTTAAACGATTTGGAGAAAGTAAGCAAACAAGCCTTTAATATGGTGGCATTCTTTGGATTGAATGATAAGCTTGGAAACATATCTTATTATGATTCTTCAGGACAACAAGAATATCAATTCCAGAAGCCTTATAGTGAAAAAACAGCTCAGGTCATTGATTTTGAAGTTAGTAAATTAATAGAGGAGGCTTATAAAAGAGCTTTAGATCTTTTAGATAAAAACAAAGACAAGCTTAGCATGCTAGCCAATGTATTAATGGAAAAAGAAGTTATTTTCCGTGAAGATTTGGAGAAAATTTTCGGTTCTCGCTCTTGGGATGAAGGTAAAGATCATCTCATGATTAACAGAGGAAACGAAAATGAATCCACTACTGAAGCAGTAAAAGAAGAAACTGTTGAGGCTAAAGTTGAAGAGCCTAAAGAAGAAAAAGTATAGAGATTTAAGTTTATAAAGATGGACGAGATTACCTCAAGGGAAAAGATTCTAAAGGAAGTTAGAAATGGTTTAATGACCAAATTAGACAATCCTTATGTATCAGTAAATTTGGAGAAGCCTATCATGAAGCCTCTCGAAGAATCCATCGATCTACAATTTGCTCAAGAATTATCTGCATTAGGTGGGAAATTCATCTTTTGTGAAAATGAAAAAGAACTGACCGATATCCTCTCCTTATTACTAAAAGAAGAGAATATTGGTCCTCTATTTTGTAAACATCAAGATTTAAGAAAGCACCTAGATCTAGCAAAAATAGAATATCTTTCAAAAGATGAAGATCTAAAAGATTGCAAATCGGGACTCACAGAATGCGAATTCCTAATCGCCCGATTTGGTTCTGCTTTAATGTCCTCCTCATTAAGTTCTGGCCGTAAATTATACAGCTGGCCAGAGGTTCATCTAATTGTGGCCTATGCTTCTCAATTAGTTCCTGAAATTAGTGATGCGATTATTGGCATGCGCGAGCGTTATAATGGCGTTTTGCCATCGATGATGACCATGGTAACTGGAGCCAGTAGAACGGCTGATATTGAGAAAACCTTGGTTATGGGAGCCCATGGGCCAAAAGAGCTTTTCGTATTTTTTATTGACGATTTAATGGAATAAAATTTGAAAAATCTAATCATAAGAACTTTAGCAGGAGCTGTATTTGCTTCACTAATCATCGGAAGCATCCTATATCACCCTATCGCAGTTTTTATTGTGTTTTTTGCTTTTAATGCCATCGCTCTTTTTGAATATACTCGTATGTTCAAAAAACAAGGTAGTCCAATCCAAACAAGCTCTGTCATTTTCATGGGTAGTTTGATTTATTTACTCATTGGTTCTTATGCCAACGGCTGGATAGAAGTAAAAATGCTATACGGTATCATTCCTCTTACTTTCATCTTTTTCATTAGTTCATTATTCCAAAGAACCGAGAGTCCATTCGAAGATTTAGGTATAAAAGTATTATCACTCATCTATATTGCCATTCCCTTTGGTTTATTCAATATAGTTGCCAATATGGGAATGATTGGCGAAAATCAAACCGAACCATTATTACTTATTAGCTTCTTCGTTTTGGTGTGGTCAAGCGATACTTTTGCCTATTTAAGCGGAATTAGCTTTGGAAATCATCGTTTATTTGAGCGCATTTCCCCAAAAAAATCTTGGGAAGGAAGTATCGGAGGAGCTATTGCTACCATGATTATTGCATGGTTTATTGGTTATTACTCTGGAATATTTACGCCTTGGATCTGGGTTATTATCGCGCTATTTATCGTAATAACAGCAACTTTGGGTGATTTAGTGGAAAGTATGCTGAAACGCCAAACCAAAGTTAAAGATAGTGGCAACATCATGCCTGGGCACGGTGGAATCTTAGATCGCTTTGATGCAGCTATATTTTCTATACCTTTTTATGTATTTTTACTATATTTGCTGGCTTAGTAGAATCGAATGAAACTCCATAGAGAAGGAAAAAACATAATACGAAATTCATTTTTTATAGTAGCATTGCTAGCTTTTGCATTGTTATATTTTGGACCCCAGATCTGGTGGTACCAAGTACCTATAGGCATAGCCGCGATTATTTTCTACACTCTAATTGTTCGTTTTTTCCGTGTTCCAAATAGAGAATTTATTTCTAAAGATGGCCATATCATGTCGCCAGCTGATGGAAAAATTGTGATCATTCAAGAAGTTTTTGAGGATGAATACATTAAGGAAAAATGCCTACAAATAAGTGTTTTCATGTCGCCATACAATGTTCACATCAATTGGTTCCCATTCAAAGGAAAAGTAAGATATTACAAATACCATCCTGGTAAATATCTAGTAGCTTGGCATCCAAAATCATCTTTATTGAACGAACGCACTTCCGTTTGTATAGAAAATGAAAACAAGCAATTGGTTATGCTTAGACAAATTGCCGGAGCAGTAGCTCGAAGAATAGTTTGTTATGCCAAAGTCGGACAAGAGGTAAATCAAAACGACGAAGTTGGCTTTATCAAATTTGGTAGCCGAGTAGATTTATACTTACCTATCACAGCCAAACCTTTGGTTTCTGTCGATGAAAAAGTGGTGGGTGGAAGAACTGTTCTAGCCAAATTCTAAATCCTTTTTTTGTTTTTCTAACATTTTAGTTAAATCCCTTGGGGTGAATTTTATTATTTTTGCTATCCATGAATTCCAGAAAATCCTATATCGAAAAACTTGTTGAACAAGGCGAACATCAAACTCAAGACTTTAAATTTGAGGTATCTGACTCGAAAAAGATTGCCCGCACACTTTCGGCTTTTTCAAATACCAATGGTGGAAAACTTTTAATTGGAGTTAAAGACAATGGAGCATTGGCAGGAGTAAGATCAGAGGAGGAATTCCATATGCTTCAAGCAGCTGCCCAGATGTATTGCAAACCCGAAGTTCCCTTAAAGTTCAAAGAATGGAATGTTCTAGGTAAGCTCATTTTGGAAGTCTCCATTAAAAAGACAGAAGAAGAGCTGGTTTCTGCACCTGATAAAAATGGTGCCTTTAAAGTTTTCATACGACTAAATGATCAGAATATATTAGCCAACGGAATGTTTATTAAAGCATGGCAACAAAAGAGAAATGCTCGCCCTGTGAAAATCAATTATACAGATATAGAAAAAGAATTTCTGAACCAGATAAACGAGAAACAACCAATCAGCTGGAGTCAGTTGAGAAAACAATTGAAACTCACACCAAAAAAAACCAATCAGCTCCTACTCGATTTCCTACTATTGGAAATAATAGAACTAAAAATCTCCGAAAAAGGTTATTTTTATCAACTCAATGAAAAACAATTTGAAAAGGTTGAATCCATATGGAAGTGATAACAGTATTTAGTCTCTAATGTAGAACCTTACAAATATATTTAAAATAATTAAGAATGAAATTACAAAGCAAAGGCCCAAAGAAAGAAGAAAAGGTAAAGTTTCCTGTGAAATTTGATTTAAAGGTAATCATGACTACTCAAGAAAACAATCAAGATAATATTGACCTTTTAGAGCCTGTTTTAAAAAACCTAAATATTAGTTTTGGTAAATGGAGTCATAAACCAAGCGGCAAAGGAACCTATACAAGCTATTCGGTTAATGTTAAAATTATAAGCCAAGAAATATTAACCCAAGTATATAATGATTTAAAAGTTGTACCTGGATTTAAAATGGCATTATAATGATTAAGATAAAAGAAATCAGTAAACAATTTGGAGACTTTACCGCTCTGGATAAGTTAAGCTTACATATCAAAAAAGGCGAGTTTTACAGCCTCTTGGGGCCTAATGGAGCAGGAAAGACTACTTGTATTAATATCATTTCAAATATTACAAAAGCAAGTAGTGGAGAAGTAGAAATTGCTGGTTTCAATAGTCTTAAACAAAAGCAAGATATCAAAAAAACCATTGGAGTTATTCCACAAGAAATAGCCTTATATGAAGATCTGTCTGCTTTTGAGAATTTAAAATTCTGGGGAAAAATCAATCAGGTTTCATCCAATATTTTGACTGATAAAATTCATGAGATATTGCGGTTTCTGGATTTATACGACACTAGAAATCAAAAAATAAGTTCATATAGTGGCGGAATGAAAAGGCGGATTAATATAGCTGCAGCTCTACTCCATGATCCAGAAATTCTATTCATGGATGAACCTACGGTAGGTATCGATCCGCAAAGTAGGCTTTTTACTTATGAGATATTTGAGAAGCTCCATCAACAAGGTAAAACCATATTTTACACCTCGCATAATATGGAAGAAGTAGAACGCCTTTCGGACAGAATAGGCATTATTGACCATGGTCAATTAATTGCAGAAGGAAGCCAGAAAGAGTTAAAAGAGCATTTAAAGATGGAGGAAACACTAGTGATTAGCTTTGAGAAAAAAGTGGACGAGGCCCTACTTTCTAACTCCATTTCCTCGTCCAACTCCTTCTACTTCCAAAATCAACAATTATTTGTCTCCTCCAAAAACGCCAATGAAGATTTGGTGCATTTATTGCAATCCTTTAGTCAAAACGAGATAAAAGTGAATCAAATTGAGATACAGAAAGTAAATTTAGAGATGATATTTTTAAAGCTAACCGGTAATAAATTAAGGGATTAATATGTTTGAGATAGCCAGAAAAGATTTATTACAATCATTTAAAGACAAAAAAGGATTATTATTATCCTTTCTACTTCCAATAGTACTCATTGCATTATTTTCCTTGGTCTATGGTGGCTTTCAAAGCTCCTCAAAAGACAGAGCCCAATCCTTATTATTTTGCGATGATGATCAGTCCGTTTTAAGTCATGATTTATTATCTGAATTAGAAGCCGAAAAAGGCCTCAAATTAACTATAAAACCATTAAGCGAAGCAGAAACATTGGTCATCAATGGAGACTTCCCTTCTGCCCTTCTGATTTATAAAGGGTTTGAGGATTCTATCAATCAAGGAAAATCTACTCCAGTAGAATTCATTTATGATGAGTCAAGAGAATTGGAGATGGGCCTGACTCAAAAAGCACTCATGTCTACTCTTATGCCATTTTTAGGAGAGCAAGGAAGTAAAAGCCAAGTCCATTCTTTTATTAATGATAAATATGGAGATGAAATGCCCGAAGAAATGATAGCTGAAATCCATGATGATATAGATCAACAATTCAGTCCAGACCAAGAAGAAACGAGTGTGGGAACAAGTTCCATAGAATCACGAGCCGTTTCAGTAAAAGAAGACATGCCTTGGGGTTTGATACAAGCATTCGCAGGAACCTCGGTTATGATGCTCCTCTTCAGCATTACAGGAATGGGGAGCTCCATTATCAAAGAAAGAGATACAGGCACCTTAAAAAGAATCCTCTACTCTCCCATTAAACCATGGCAGATTATCTTAGGTAAATTCGGAAGTGGTTTTGTTTTTGCCATGATACAAATGAGCATATTAGTTCTGTTTGCTTGGTTAGCTTTCGGTCTAGACATCTTTAGAAACTTCTCCGGACTGATTTTACTTGTTTTTGCCACCGCGATGGCCGTTAGTGGATTTGGAATCCTCATTGCCTCCTTAGCTAGAAGTCAAAAACAAGTTGAAAGCTTAAGCTTAATCATCATCTTGGTAATGTCAGCTTTGGGAGGCAGTATGATGCCATTATTTCTATTTCCTGAAATCATAAAAACTGTAGCCCATTTTACCATTAATTATTGGGCTATAGATGGCTTCTATGATGTACTGGGTAGAGATGTTGGATTGATGGGTATTATGCAAAATACTCTGATGCTTTTACTCTTCTCCATATTGAGCAGTATAATTGCTATTTTTGTTTTCAACAAAAGACTTAAAAAAGATTTTTAATTATGTTATTTATTATTTCTCCTGCAAAAACATTAGACTATGAAAGCCCTATTTCAGTTCAAGGCCAATCAAATATCCCTTTCCTAAAAGAAAGCAAGCAATTGGTCAAAGTTTTAAAGAAATATAAAGCTGATGATATTGCTAAACTAATGGGCGTAAGCTCAAAAATTGCTTATTTAAACTACGATCGATTTGCGCAATGGAAAGCTCCTTTTATAAAGGGAGAATCGAGACAGGCACTTTATGCATTTAAAGGAGAAGTCTATAATGGGCTAGATGCCTATTCTCTTAGCCAAGAAGATGCCGATTATGCCCAAGAACACATGAGGATGCTGTCTGGCTTATATGGACTTTTGAGGCCTTATGATATGATTCTACCCTATCGACTTGAAATGGGAACCAAACTTCATACTGAAAAGTTTAGAAATCTATATGAGTTTTGGGGAGATAAAATCACCAAGAATATACAAAAAGCAATAGAAGAGAGTGGAACAAGTGTTTTGGTGAATTTAGCTTCGAATGAGTATTTCAAATCAGTTAATACCTCGAAAATTAAAAGCCCTATCATTACTCCGATTTTTAAAGAAGCCAAAGGTGATTCTTATAAAGTGATTGCAATATTTGCTAAAAAAGCCAGAGGATTAATGAGCCGCTATATCATCGAGAACAAAATACAAAACCCTGAAGAATTAAAACACTTCGACAAAGAAGGCTATTTCTTTAATGCAGAGCTGAGTACCGAAACCGAACTAACATTTACAAGAGGATGATTATAGGAATGTACATATACGCTTTAATCTCCTTTTTATTAGGAGCTTATAGTATTTACAAAAAGAAAGCTATTTTGGCCTTTTTCTTTTTCTTTATGGGAGTGATTCTAGGAATTACAGGGTGGGTAGCAGTATATTACTACCCCCATATTATGCCTTTTTAATAAAACATTTCAGCAACCTTTTCACGGGTTCCCTCTATCTTTCTACCGTTGTAATTCAACACTGAGTTCTTTTCTATTAAATGCTTAACCTGACAATTCACGAGCTTGAGTTTCTTGGTATCAAAAACTGCTGTACCATACTCTGGTTTCTTTCTTAATGCTACCAAACCATAATAACAATTTTCGATATTTACATTCTCAATACTAACATGAGATAGATCTTTAGAAGCAGCTCCAATATTACAATTAGTAATATTAGTATTCTTCACCCAAAGTGTTGAACCTTCACCTCCACTAATTCCTTTATCTTGGATATTGGTGATTTCACAATTTTCTATATAAATTTGGCTGGTACTAAAATCGATGGCATCGTTTCCTACCCTGTCGAAGCTTGAATAATCTAATAAACCTGTACAAAAATCAGAATCAAAAGCATCGGCATAGATATCTTCAAACTTAGATTTGGTCACATGAAAATCGGATCGTATGATGTTTAACGCATCTTCACAATGATTTTTAAGGAAGCTGCAATTTGTAATATCAACATCTGATTCGTAAAAATTAACTGCTCCAGTTAGGTTCCAACCATCATACTCAAGTGTGTTTAAGTCTTCGAAAACCACATGAGACAATAGACTTCTTTTATTTGCTTGTAGCACAATAAATGCATTTGCAGTAGTATCAGTTGAGTATATTTTAATAGGCTGCTCTTTCGTCCCTAGCATATATACAGGCGAATGCGAAATAATGGTTCCTTCATTTAGGATATTCACTTGAGCTCCTGCTTCAAAAACTACTACTTTACCCTTAGGTACTAAAACTTTGCTTGTTAATTCATGAATTCCTCTAACTATTAACGAATCTCCTCTGTCTTCAAATAACTCACAAGTTTCTATGTTAAAGTTCCTCAATAATTCCTGATATGGACTAGGATTTGTATTCTTTCTAAACAACGAGAGTTCTGAGAACAGAATCTCCTCATGTCCTATCACACGATAGGCCAACTGGTTAGCATTAGAGGTATATCTATACTCAATAGTGGTATCAGCCATATTACCTTGATAAGCTTGAACATAAAAAGGTGATTCGAACAAATAAAGCATTTTACTGTTTTCATCTGCCAAACCTAGCACTTCAATTTCTTTACCAAAGAAATTCTCAACTTTAATATTAGCGATACCCAATTGTTCTTGGGAATAATATGCATTAACAAAAAAAGGTATAACAGCAGGTAAATAGGTGGTATCTCCCTTTACATTTTCTACAATTAGCTCGGTTTTATCATAAACTCCAGATTCTATACTATCCCTAAGCTTAGGCAATTGGGGACGCAAAATCTCAGCATTTCTCATGATAAAATGAGGATCGAAATCATAAGTAGTGAACTCTTCTGCAATTAATTTCGTGTAGCGACTTGTTTCTTCCAATTCACTGTCAATAAATTCTTGCAAGAATATGGGATCAGTATATTTCTCTAAATAGAATAGATATTTATCGAGAAATACTTTAGAAGTAAAAATATGCTTTAACATCTGATGTTCAGACTCCCCTATCCAGTTTTTATTCATGATAAATGCAGATAAAATTGGTTCTTCTTCCTCATCATAATAATCAGTGAAATTATCAAAATCAATAGGCTCTAGCTTACAAATAACTGGGTTAAAATAAAGTCGTTGGTTGTGCCAAACAATACCATGTCTACCATTTGTGATATCAATTAATGCCCAGTATCTGGCCAATACATCAACATTAAACAATTCCTCTACTGGACTTAATAAATTTTTATATTGATATACTAAACTATGTGCAATTTCAAATTGGCTTTTTAAATTAGGTTTGGCCAAGGTTTTACTCAAGCCAAAGGCACCAACTTTAGCTGCTTCATAATATGGATAATTATATATGAGATCGGTAGTCATTTCCTTTTGTCGCTCTCTCCACAAAGGGTTTTCATCAATCTTTAAGATAGGCCCTTCACGTCGCAAATTATATTCGATTAATTGTTTAGCAAAATGCTCTTCATAAGCATAGATACCAATACTCTGACCATTTAAATAAACAGGAGTAAACCCATACCTTGTAGTTAAAACATCTTCTTGATTAAACAATTGGTGGGCAAAATACTCATGTACAAAGTACCGTGTAACAGGGTTTTGTAATGAAAAGACTCTCATTCTTTTAAAGGTATGATCATCTCTCATTTTTGTTCTAAACGACCACTTTTGTCCTTCCAAATGGTCTAGCCAATCCCCCTTAAGGCGAGCTTTAATTGGCATGACCCTGTTTTCATCTGACATAACTCCTTTCATCCATTCTCCGTCACTAAAATGGATTCTACTCATAAAAGCATTATAACGTTTTTCGTTGAACTTCTTCATCTTAGAATCAGAGAAATACAAATGTACCTTTTCATCATCTTTAAAATCGGGGTATTTAACCACTCCTAATTCTTTTATCCTCAGGTCATCAAAATATACAGAATCGCCATTTATATTCCACACATAAACTTTCAGAAGAGAAATATTTGGAGGAATCTGAACCTCAATCTCAATTTTCTCCCAATCATTTTCGCCTATTTCAATCGCTTCTTTTTGACCGATCCACAAGCTTTTTACGATATCACCTTGGACAACAAGAGCAGAGCCTTCTGAGTTTCCTTTTCGCCAAACACTAACCAAAAATCGCTCATCTCCTTTTATATTTTCAAAGTCAGTACTTAATCCATAAGCTTTTTCTTTAGTCAATAATACACTGTGCACTCCTGAATGACTCTCTTTTGAAGACAAAAATCCTCCAAGCTTCATGTTTTGATTTATCAAGGGCATACCTGAATCATACCAAAAAACATTATCCTCATCTAAAGCGGTAGAATCGACAGAACAATAAATCTCAGGTCTTAATCCATCATTAGTATCCTGAAATTGACAAGAAGCAAACCAAATAGAAATAGCAAAAAATGCTATATTAAAATACCACTTAAAAGAATGTATGATATGGGTATGATTTTGCATATTTTATATTGCTAAATGATAATTAAAAACCTCTATACCAAATACATATTTAGAAAACTTCCCTAATCGAAAAGGCAGATATTTAGTCACATTTCCAACTGTAGTATCATACTGCATATCATATTTCAATTCCAGTACAGTAATGTCTTTTTGCTTAACCATTTCCAAAAACCCTCTGTTTTTAGAACTGAAATTATAAAACGCCATCGTATGATCAATGGTAAATCTATAATGTTTATTAAATGATTTATAATACTTTCTCTTGTAAGTATTCAAAAGAGTTGGTGTTAAATACAAGAGCTCATCCACTACCCATGCCGGAATATCCGATGAACTAAATAACTTTTGAATTTCTTGTTTTGTTATATTTCGATGAAAATTAAATGAATTTAATTTGAAAGACAATTTCCTGCCAACAGCTCCAGTCTTCAATTTAAATTCTAAGATAGGAGATTCTACTTTGGTAAAAGTATCACCATACCATCTAATTCGCACTTTCACTCGTTTACTTTTGCCAAAATGATTATCGTAATAATTACGAAGATTTTCAGTATCGAAGTAGACATTATTAATTTGACGCTCGTAATAAGCAGGTCGAAAGGCGCCAGGATTCATCTTTACAATTTTCTCTACATAAGGCACACCACCTCTCTCAATGACGAACTTACGCTCGAATCGACTGGTTTTTAACTCCGTATATTCTTTACTTAAGGCCATTAATAAGCTTTACTATCTAAGAAAGATATATTCAATTCTGGGTATTTAGTTCTTACTTCAGTGCGGAAAGCTTCTAATTTTTCAGATTTTTTAATATCAGCAACAAAGGAAATTTCTAAAGTATCTTGATTTTCATCGTAGCGCTTGAGCTGAAACTTATTAAAATGGCTTTTCATAATGGACTGAACTTCTTTAAGTTTCACATCTGAATTACCTTCAGTATTTAAGGTAACGAAAAGATTTTGTGACTCATCGCGTCCATTTAAGAAGAAACGAGACCATAAGATCACCATTAAAACACCAAAAGCTGTAGCTACAATATATACTTGATTGGCACCAAGTCCTAATCCCATGGCAATGGCAAAGAATAGATAAGCTAATTCTTCTGGTTCCTTAATAGCAGCTCTAAATCGAACAATAGAAAGCGCACCTACCAAACCTAATGATAAGGCTAGTGAAGATTTTACGATAGTAATAATCAACATGGTTGTAAAAGCCAAAAGCATAAAATTCGCGCCAAAGTCTTTTCTATTTGACAGAGTCTTAGCTACCTTTTGGTAGGTTAAAGACAATAACCAACTCATAATGATGATAAGAACTGAGCTCACTAAAAAATCATTGACTGATAAGTTCACATTTTCTGTGATCAAAAACTTCTCAAAGAGATTCCACTTATTTTCCATAAAATAGGGTTTACATAATTTTTGCAAAAATATGATTATAATTTAAGCTATGAAATGTTTTCAAAATATATATTAATTTCAAACGAAACCTTTATAACTGTTTTTATGTCTATTTATTATTAACTTTACAGTTTATTATTTTATTGGGTACTTGACCACATTTTTACAATTTATGCATTATGAAAACACCACTTATCAGATTATTTCTTTTGATTTTCATTTTTTCTCAATCATTTTTTGAGTTGCTCAAAATAAAGGACAAGATGATTTTGAAGCTCCAACCAATCTTTATGTTACCCCAACTGGGTTCATAAGTTGGGACACTGTAAATGAATCTCAAAATGATTTTATGTTTTATCGAATCTGGATGGATGAAATATTTATTGATGATTACATTTGGGGAAACTGATATTACCTTGAAGAAAATAGTGTTTGGTTTCCTTTATTTATTCCAAACCAAATATATACAATAAAAATAGCAGCAATATATAGTTTAGGTTCGTCTGATGCCGTGTATTTTGATTTTATTTACCTCCCTTCTGGGTCCTTCCAAGGAGTCGAGAATGTTCAAATTGAAGACTTTGGTAATGATTTTTTATTCACTTGGAATCCCATTTCATCAAAAGAAGATGATTACGAATGTATTGGAACCAATATCTATAAAAACGATGAACTTTTGATGTTCGTTCCTTAACCTGACACCTCTTTTTTATATGAAAATGTTGACCCAGGATACTTTACTTATTGTTTGAGGAGAGTTTATACCGAAGATGGTGGCGAGCACTCTTGGGATTCCGATTCTGAAGAAAACTGTCTAGATGCTGGCTATAGTGAATCTCCTAACCCACCAAAAGAGTTAATTGCTTTCAGGACTGGTTCTAATCAAAGCACTGCAGTTTTAAACTGGACTCCTCCATCCATTTATGACAATAAGGAACTCTTACACTATAATATATACCGAGAAGGGGAATTAATAAATTCAGAACCTTATTTTGATACTATATATTACGATGATAATATAGGCCCAGAGGATATTTGCTATGAAATTACCGCCGTGTATAGTCAAGCGGGCGAATCTGAACCTTCAAATGTGGCTTGTGCTATGATGGTTTGGGGTACCAATGAACTAGAGATTAATACTTCTATATATCCCAACCCCGCTGCAAGTATATTAAAAATAGAAGCTGAGCACCAAATAAAGAATATAAAAATACTAAATGAGTTGGGACAGAACTTGATGATAAGTGGTGATATTATAAAACAATACTACCAACTTGATATTAGCGGCTTTGAAAATGGATTATATTTTTTAGCCATTGAATTTGAAAAAGGAGTCATCACAAAGAAACTGATCATTCAAAAATAATTCCTAAATTAGATCTCCACAAAAAATTTAATACAATGAGATACTATTTAGAAAACGAACACCTTCACATAGGTGTGAATGCCATTGGCGCTGAACTTTGTCACCTACAATCAAAAAAAAGCAATATTGAATATATCTGGCAGGCTGATCCTGATATTTGGGGGAATCACGCTCCGATCCTATTCCCTATAGTTGGAGGATTAAAAGAAGATAAATACATTTTCGAAGGACAAGAATACCATCTTCCTCGTCATGGCTTTATCAGAAGAAACGATCAATTGAAATTAGTTGAATACAACAAGACTGATTTAAAGCTCCAACTCTCGTCCAGCCCAATTACACTAAATTACTATCCTTTTGAATTCGACTTCCAAATTAGTTTTAGACTCCTCGATAAAACACTGAAAATCACTCATAAAATCATCAATAAAGATGACAAAACCATGTACTTCTCCTTAGGTGGACATCCGGCTTTTAATTGCCCACTAAAAGAAAATGAAAAATATGACGATTATTTTTTAGAATTTGAGCATAAGGAATATCTAAACACTTGGAATTTAGATAAAAATGGAATGATAAAAGAGGAGGGTGATTTAGTCATGAACCAGACTAATAAACTAAATCTACATCTAGATTTATTTAATAATGACGCAATAATTTTTAAGAATTTAAAGAGTAGACAAGTGAGTTTGAGTCACAAAAACCGTGGCCCGCAGCTAACGGTAAAATTTAAGGATTTTCCATCACTTGGAATATGGGCAAAGCCAAAAGCTCCATTTATTTGTATTGAATCCTGGCTGGGATATGCCGATTCTTCCGATACCAATCAAATATTTGCTGAAAAAGAAGCCATACTTAGTTTAGAAGCAGGGAAAGCATATACAGCTTCCTACTCCATTAAAATAGAAGACTAAACTATTTTACTAATTTTGTGTTCTAAAAATAACTTAAATGCGAAAGCTTCTATTTATTCTATTTGGATTCCCTCTTCTTGCTTTGGCTCAGCCTGGGAATTATTGGACAAATAGTTTTAATACAGAAGCTTCTTTGCTTTCTGGCGCAGTGGTTGGCGGCAATGCAGAAATTACTGCCATATTTTATAATCCAGCTGGGATTGCTGATATTGAAGAATCGCGAATAGATTTAAATGCTAGCCTTTTTAATTTAGAATATAAAAAATACACCAACCCCTTGGGTGAAGGTACCGAAATGGAGAATTGGGTTTTTAAGGTGTTTCCTCGTTTTGCTTCTTATCTTTTTCAATCAAAAAGAGTTAAACATACCAGTTTTCAAATTGCTGTTTTTAATAAAAATAGCACACAAACCTCCATCTATAATAGGGTACGACTCAGCAATACCAACATCTCCAATCAAATGTTTAAAGAGGAATACACTGGTCTTTTTGATTTGAATAGCAAATTTGATGATTATTGGGGAAGTTTTGGTTGGTCAACTAGGCTTAACGAAAAGTGGTCTATCGGATGTAGCATTAACGTAAGTGTTCAAAGCTTAAATTATTTTCGTTCTGCCACAGCAAACATCACTCCCGTTGATAACAATCCTATTACAGATTCTATTCCAAGGGTTTCTAGCAATTGGCAGTCATATGAAAAACTAAAAGCATATAATTGGCGACTGATTGGGAAATTAGGCATATTATATAAAGCCAAAAATTGGAGTTCAGGACTAAGCCTCACCTTGCCCTCAATAAGATTATTTGGTGATGCAGATGTCAATAAAACAGTCAGTCAAAGCAATATATTTCATGATGGGCAATTTATAGATGATTTTTATCATAATGAGTATCCTCAATATGTATATTTTAAAATGCAAGATCCTTTATCTCTTTCTGTTGGCCTTAGATTTTCTCCCACAAAAAGCAGGAGCGAATACTATTTTACCATGGAATATTTCATGGCAATTAAAGAATATCAATCTATAGATCCAAGCAGAAAAACTTCCGATAAAAGCACATTAGGAAGCGATTTCTCGGCTTATAATTTCGGTAACAGGCAAATCATCAACTTTGCTGTTGGATACAAACTTTTCCTTAAGGAAAATTTGGGATTTCTTGCAGGGTTCAGAACCGACTTCAACCCATATATACAAGGTTATAATCCGAAGTTTTGGGAATCGAATGGATTTGAGAATTTAAATGTGGATTTATTTCACCTCACTGGAGGTGTGAACTTCAAATACCATAAAGCAGCCTTCGTTGTCGGACTTCAACATTCATATGGCTTCAAACAAAACCAAACCGAGTTTATCAATTTCTCGGAACCTGTTGCTTATAACCAAGACACCAAATTAGCCCTGCAAGGCAGCAGAAAAAACAATATGAAATACAGCTATTCCTCTTTGGGTTTTTACTTTAGCTTCTCTGTTTCCTTCTAAGCTTTTTCTCTAGGATAGTCTATACTAAAATGGAGTCCTATACTTTCCTTTCGCATCTGAGCCATTTTAATAACTAGATATCCTACATTTATTAGATTTCTTAGTTCACAAATCTCAATGGAAAGGCTTGACCTATCAAATAAAGATTCTGTCTCACGATATATAATTTCTAATCGATCAAGAGCCCTCTTTAATCTCACATTACTTCTTACAATACCCACATAATTACTCATCATTGATTGTAGCTCTTTGGTACTCTGAGTAATCAATACCATTTCTTCATTATCTATCACTCCTTCATCGTTCCAATCTGGAATACCTTCGCAAAACGAAACTTGATCGATGAGAGATTTGCTATCAACAGCAGCACGATGACTAAAGACTACAGACTCCAAAAGTGAGTTCGATGCCAGGCGATTAGCACCATGCAATCCGGTAGCCGCACATTCTCCAGAAGCATATAGGTTTTTAATGGAAGATTTTCCATTTTTGTCTACTTTTATACCTCCGCAACTATAGTGAGCCGAAGGAACCACGGGAATCTGATCTCGAGAAATATCCATTCCCAAATCTAAACATTTAGCATATACTTTAGGAAAACTATTCATTAAAGATTCCTTAGAAAGGTGCGTACAATCGAGAAACACATGTTCTTCACCGCTATGTTTTAATTCATTATCGATGGCACGAGCCACAATATCTCGAGGAGCAAGAGAGCCGCGTTTATCATAGTCTTCCATAAAAGCCCTTCCCTCACTATCCTTTAAAATCCCACCAAAACCTCTTAAGGCTTCGGTGATTAGAAAAGCTGGTTTCTCTCCTGGATTAAATAAAGACGTAGGATGAAACTGAACAAACTCCATGGATTCCACGTCTCCTTTGGCTCTATACACCATGGCAATTCCATCTCCTGTTGCTATTTCTGGGTTGGTGGTGCTGGCATATAAATTTCCAAGACCTCCAGTGGCTACCATAGTGATTTTAGCAAGAACAGTATGTATTTTATCTTTTTGAGGATTATAAACATAAGCTCCATAACATTCCACATCGGTGGTTTGTTTATCCCTTTTTAAATCAACATGAATATCTTTTCTCTTTCTTCTTACACGAATACCCAGATGATGTTGAGTGATAATATCAATTGTGAAATGGTTCTCCCAAATTTCAATATTGGGATGATTTTGAGCTTTTTCTAATAAAGCCCTTTCTATTTCTAAACCAGTGCTGTCTTTATGATGCAACACTCTGTGTTCGCTGTGTCCTCCTTCTCTGCCCAACTCGTACTCTCCTAGTGAATTTTTATCGAACTGGGTTCCCCAATCTATCAACTCCTTAATTCTAGCTGTTGATTCAGTGATGGTCATCCTCACTACATCTGGATCACTCAGGTAATCACCAGCATTCATAGTATCTTCGATATGTTTTTCATAAGAATCAGGATTATACATAACCGCAGCTATACCTCCTTGGGCATACTTGGTAGCCGTCTCATCTGATTTGCTTTTGGTCACAATAAGCACACTTCCTTTTTCAGCTACTTTTAAAGCATAAGACAATCCGGCTATTCCTGAGCCTATCACTAAAAAATCTATTTCTTTACGCATAAAAACAATATTTAAGACACCAATGATTAGTCTATATATAATATTCTCATTACATCACTCCATCATCGCAGAAGATAGGCAATAGATGTAAGAATGGCTAAATTAGTGAAATGACAAAAACCAAAATCATTCCTCCCTAGTTTTTTTCAGATTTAAGTGAATCACGATCTGTAGAAATTCCTACTTTTGCATAAATCTATTTCATGAATTTTCAAAAGCCTCTTATTATTGATCTTAAACTAGCCTTGGAGAAAGCAGCAAAATACTGTGCCTACCAAGAACGATGTCATTGGGAAGTGGAAAGGAAATTAAAAGAATGGAATATTGATGAAGACATTCAAGACGAAGTGATTTCAGAACTTATTCAACAGAACTTCCTTAATGAAGAAAGATATGCCAAAGCATTTGTGCAAGGCAAAGTAAATATCAAGAAATGGGGACGATATAAGATAAAAATGGAACTACAATCACGTCAAATTTCCACATATTCTATAAATAAAGCACTACTAGAAATTGATGAGGAGAAATATATACTAAATTTGCAGGAATTATTACAAAAAAAGTCCCAGACTGTTATAGCTCAAAATGATTTTGAAAAGAAAATGAAACTTCTAAAATTCTTATCATCAAAAGGCTATGAAACAGAAATCATTAACGAACAGATAGAAAATCATGGTATTACAGGATGATATAAAAGCATTAAAAGCTCGAATAGATGCTTTGAGGAGGTATCTTTGACATTGATAGAAAGACAATCGAAGTCATAGAAACGGAAGAAAGAACACAGGCACCCGATTTCTGGGACAATGCCAAAGAAGCAGAGAAAATACTGAAAGAATTACGAAGCCTAAAGAAATGGGTCACAGATTTTGAGGAGGTCATAGAATCACATGGCGACCTAGAAGTCATGCTCGAGTTTCTACAAGCTGGAGAATCCATAGAAGAGGAGTTGGACGAGCAGTATCAAAGTTGCTTAAAGTTGATTGAGGATTTAGAGTTCCTCAACATGCTCAGCTCGGAAGAAGACAAGATGGGAGCCATCTTGAAAATTAATCCGGGTGCTGGCGGAACAGAAAGCCAAGACTGGGCCGAGATGCTCATGCGAATGTATATCCGTTGGGGAGAGGATAATGGCTTTAAGGTAAAAACCGTTGATTATCAAGAAGCCGATGTTGCAGGAATTAAAACAGTAAGCTTGGAGTTTGAAGGCGATTTTGCCTATGGATATTTAAAAGGAGAAAATGGCGTACATCGCCTAGTTAGAATCTCTCCATTCGACTCTGCTGGTAAGAGACACACTTCCTTTGCCTCGGTATATTCCTATCCTATTATTGACGATGCCATAGAGATCGCTATTAATCCAGCACATATTTCTTGGGATACTTTCCGTTCTAGCGGTCCTGGTGGCCAGAATGTAAACAAAGTAGAAACAGCAGTACGTTTAAAACACTCAGAAAGTGGATTGATTATAGAATGTCAAGAAACCCGCTCGCAAGGCCAAAACCGAGAGAAAGCCATGCAGATGCTCAAATCACAGCTCTATGAGATTGAGTTGAGAAAAAAGCAAGAAGCCTTAGATGCCATAGAAAATACGAAAAAGAAAATAGAATGGGGATCACAGATTCGTAATTATGTAATGCATCCTTATAAGTTAGTAAAAGACTTAAGAACCAGCTATGAAACTTCCAATGTCCAATCGGTAATGGATGGTAATTTAAACGGATTTATCAAAGCCTATTTAATGGAATATGGTTCTTCACATACTGAACAAAAGGGAATTTAATGGTAATAACAGCCTAATAATGATTAAAGGTTTCTCGTTACACTTTGAAATTAATGTGCTTTGGCAACTGAATAGGAAGAAGATATTTGCTTTAGACAAAGCTAAAAACAAAACATCGGTTAAATCAACTACTTTAAGGTCATTTTAATCACTTCAATTCTGTTTTCAGTCGCTTTCACTATTTTAAAACAGTAGTCCTTAATAGTTATTTCTTCGCCTGGATGGGGGATACTTCCACTATTGATGATAATATAGCCAGCTAGAGTTTCATAGTCTTCGCCTTCTGGAATTCTCAAGTGATATTTTTCATTGATATGATCTATTTCAATTCGTGCAGAAAACAGGTATTCTTTCTCACTGATTTTACGCTCTATTTGCATTTCTTTATCATGTTCATCTTGAATTTCGCCAAAAATCTCCTCCATAATATCTTCCATGGAAACGATACCACTGGTTCCTCCAAACTCATCAACAACTACAGCTATCGATTTATTCTTTTTAATGAATAAAGAAAGAGCCAAATGTGCCATCATAGTCTCAGGTATAAAATCAATTGGCCTCAGAATCTTCCCAAGATCCTCAGGCTTTCTAAACAAATCGAAGCTATGTACGTACCCTATAATATTATCAATATTATCACGATATACCATTATTTTAGAGTGACCGCTAGCCACAAAAAGATTTTTTACTATCAGTAAATCCTCAGTCACTTCCACCGCTTGAACCTCTGTTCGGGGGATCATGCATTCTCTAATTTTTACGGTACGGAAATCAATAGCATTTTTAAAAATCTCTTTCTCTTGCTCTCCAATACTCAAACTTTCTTCAGCCTCATTTATATCCTGCACCAACTCATTGAGCTCGATAGACGAAAATTGCTCTTCTTCTTCTCTTAACTTTAAACCAAATCCAAATCGTAGAATTGCAGAGGCCATCCAATACACAAACACCACAATAGGCGTTAATAGATAATACAGAACAAAAATAGGGATAGTGAAGAATCTCAAAATCCTATTAGGATTAACACTGAATAAAACTTTAGGAATAAACTCAGCCATAATTAAAATAACTATCGTAGAAATAATAGTTTGAGCCAAAAGAATCATAAAATCATTACTCCCAAGTGGCCCAAGCATTTCAACCAATGGTTGCTGTAAAATCTTTGCTGCAGCAAATCCATAAAAAACCAAGGATACATTATTACCCAAAAGCAAAGTGGCAATGAGTTTGTTTGGATGCTTATATATGGCATATAACCAAGGCTTGGAACTTCCTTTCTTCTCAATCTCCATTCTTAAGCGAGAAGAACTTACAAAAGCTATTTCTAATCCACTAAACAAAGCAGAAAAAAGCAAACTCCACAGTATGATATAATAGTCATTCATCATTTTATGGTATCTTCTTCAACAATATCAATAGTAGCGCGAACCTGAAACAATTCAAAATGGTCTAAATTCTCACTGGCTCTCATACTATCACCGTGCATGATCCTTCCATTTTCTTTAATGGTAACAAAAGCATCGTTCCACACCTTCTGCTTAGCTTGGTCCCAATAAAGCACTTCTGTGAGAAGTTCTTTACCTTTTTTATGATCGTAGATAATGACATTCTTACGAACTTCCATCATCTTTTTCTTTTCATAACTAATGGCATAGTCCGATTCTATTTCCGAGGTCAGAGCATCAATGGAATCGTAGAAAAACACATGTATTCCATCAGGGAATAACATATAGGGATCATCCCCATAATATTTTAATAATTGTGGGCTTTTCAGAACTACCTTTAAATGGCCTGAATCAGAAAAATGCACCACTATATTTTTGGCCGATTCAGCTGGCAAAGTATCCTGACTGGTAAGATTTTGGATGGTAGCCATCTCATTCTCACAAGAAAAAAGCATAGCCAGTATAAAAATACTGGCCATGCTTTTCGCGATAAAACGATATGTTTTTAGTATATTCAATTACATTTATTTAGCTGCTCTCACAGTTGTATTTTCGTTAATCCAGCATTCAACTTTATAAGGAGCACCTTCTACCAAGTCGTGGAAGAAGATTTTATCCACCTGAGGGAAGTATTTTGACCAAGTAGCTATTCTTTTGTTAGCAAGCTCTGCTAATTCTGGATCCGCTTTTTTAGCTTGATAATACTTATCTACAGCAGCCCAATAAGCTGTTTTCTTAGTTAAATCATTATCTCCACATTGGTCAGCTGAAGCAGCATACATATCACCAATTAAAACATAAGACATACCGTCTTTAGGGTTTAATTTTAAAGCTTTAAGGGCATAAGTTCTAGCTTTAGGGTATTGATTTAACTTATAATAGATTTTCCCTAAATCACTTAAGATGTCCGCTTGTTCTCTTGGGTCTTCAATCATTCCAACAGCTTCTTCCATCAATACAGCAGCATCAGTATAGTTCTCTTTAGCAATTAGCATTTTACCCATGAGCATAGCTGCATTTGGTGTTGGCTCTAGAGTGTATAGTTTTTCAGTAGCTGTAAAAAACAATGGAGAATCAGTACACTTTTTCTTTTTCAAGATTTTAGTTACTTTTTTCAAAAGGTCAATATCTTCTGGTGTTTCTTCCATTTTCTTTGCATAAATTCCAACTAAGGCATCACAAGTAGCATAAGGCTCAAAAGTCTTTTCTACATTACCTCTTGCATTTTCCCATCGTGCTAATAATTTAGGGTCATCTGCACTGGCATCAATATTTTCATCAATCAAAGTACTTAATTCATCGTAAGTATCTACAACAAGTGTCTCTTCAGCTTTTCCCATTTTAACCATCTTGATGGTAGCACGGAAATAATAAACCAAATTTGATACAGAAGAATTCCCTTGCTCCAAAGCAACAGATTCTTTTAAATAATTATATGCTTTCTCCGCATTTTCAGGAGATTTCTGCATCAACTCAACACCTAATCTTCCATAAAGGTCACCTTTTTGGCTTTGTCCTTTTCTTGTTGGGAAGTTTTCTAAGCGTTGTAAATATATCATCTCAATAGAATCCACATAGGCTTGCTTTTGCTCTTCCGGTGCTTTATTGAACCTAAATTCCATCATTTTAACACCATCCAAATACATATTCTGAGAAGCCATAGGACAGCCATTATATACTTTTCTCCAAGGTTTGATGGCATCATTAATAGCTTCACTTTTATAACCAGTAGACTTCCATTGCTTAAAATATTCTCTGTATAAAGAAAGATTAACAATACAGGTTGCACTATCTTCACCGTATTTACCATCCCCAAATAATTCACTATTATTGGTATTCAGGTTTTCCTCAAAATTATAGCTGTTAGAACTGGCAAAACTTGAAAGGCCAATTAAAACTGCTATTGCCGTGTATAGGATCTTTGCATTCATGATACTCTATTTTTTATAAATATTTACTTTTTCTAAACCAGGTTTCTTTTATCGAAACTCCTAACATTACTCTAAAGAATCTTTCTTGGATGAGTCCTTTTTCTACCGTCCCATTTTGTCCCAATTCGAAACCTAAGTTAACAAAGGTTTGACTCTTTCGCAAAGGTAAGCCAAATCCGACAGATAAAGCATACTCTTTCATTTCACTATCAGCAAACTTCATGCCGAGATGCTCATATCTAAATCCCATTCGGTAGTGAACCATCTTCCAATAAGCAGATAGGTTGTTGCTTTCAGGGATAAATTCCGCTCCAATATTGGCTCTTAATTTATTGCTTAAATCAAGTTGACTATCCAAATATTTGAAATCTTTCCAATTCTCAAAACGAAAATCAGCAGCTACTGTCAATTTATCCTTCTTTACCCAACTAACTCCAAAACCTAAGGAATAAGGTAGCCTTACGCTATTTTTTTCCTTCTCCCAAACACGGATAGTATCCACAGTTCCATTATTATAGGTATCATCACCCAAATAGGTAACTGCTGCATAATCTGTTTCTGCATTTAATTTAGATTCGTTTCCGTAAGTCAATCCAAATCCTAAAGTATTATTGGCATTCAAAGGCAAATGATATTGCATACCCAATTCAAAGAATAATCCATTTAAATGAACAGATTCTTTTACTAATGAATTAAAGATATAAGCCGAATCAGGGAAATTCACTGTTCTTGAATGCTCTAATTTACCAAAATAATAAGAAGAGTTGATACCAAATGCCAATCTCTTGTTAACGGAAAAAGCATTAGACCAAGAAATAGCGTCCATTCCGCCATCGCCATCATACAAATACTCTGCACGCCCCACATTATCAATATCATCAAAGTCGTTTACCTCATATCCCACACTAGAATATGGAAGCAGAAGAACTCCAGTTTTCCACCATCGTGTTACAGGAAATGCAAATGCCAGATGATTGATGTTTGCAGAGGAGAATGAACTTTCCAAATCGTTGGTACGATAGGTAGAATTATTCATGGACACGCCCACACTTCCAACAAATGAAAGACTATCAATACCTGACAATCCAGCTGGATTCATCATATTGATATACATGGGGCTTCTCAGTGCAATATCCACACCTCCCATGCTAAGCGCTCTAATGTTTCCCTTAGCATAGCTATCACCTAATCCAATAAAAGAATAAGGAGAAGTTACAGTCCCTTGAGAATAGCCAAATGAAGCCATTCCCAGCAAGATGGTCAACACAAATAGTAGTTTTTTTCTATAGATCATTATAGTCCAGTATATAATTTAAGCCTTCGAGCACTAAATTTTCGCTTGCAAAGATGTCATATTTTAGGCTTTTTTCAAAATAAATAGCATCTCCACCTGTTAAAATAATTTTTAAATCTGAGAATTGATTCTCATATGCTTGTATCATGGTACTTAGCTCAGCTATGGCACCATTCACAATTCCACTTTGAAGACAAGATTCTGTATCATCTCCAACTAATTTTACTTGTAATCTAGGTTCAACTAATGGCAATTGATCCGTAAAATGATTTAATGCCTTAGCTCTAAGATGAATTCCCAATGAAATAGCTCCTCCAAGATAATTAGCATCTTTTGTTAGGATTTCATATGTTATGCTACTTCCTGCGTCAATAATTAACACATTCCGATTGGGAAAACATTTAAAAGCGCCAATAGCCGCAGCAATCCTATCTTTACCAAGAGTTACAGGAGTTTTATATGCATTATTAATGGGTATCTTAGTTTCATGATCGAATAACAGAAATTGGAAATTTTGCTTTAAATAATGTAGAAGATGCAAATCGATATGAACTACCGTGCTCAAAATAGCGCTATTCATTTGCGGATACTTCTGTCTAAATAGCTCTATAATTGTGACAATATCTGAGCTGGTAGATTGTAATTCCACCAAGCTATCGCCATGAAAAACAGCTGCTTTCCTTAATGTATTGCCGAAGTCTAATACCAGTTTATAATCCATGAATGTTAATTAAAGGCCAAAACTACTTGATTTTATGTCAACCTAAAGATAATGACTGCTATTCTTAACAATTATTAACCCCATCACAAATCTATCTATAAAATGTTCAACAATCATCGACACCCTCCCCAAAGAACCATTTCTCCTATAGTTAATGATTTAATGCTTGAATGATTTAATGATACAATAGTTTGCTCCCTCATTCTATCATTTCGCCAGCTCTCCAAATCTCCCTTTCAGCAATTCACCAGCTCCACCTTGTATTTTCCCTTACCATTTTTTACAAATCTTTACTATCCTTTACAAATCCTTACTATCCTTTACAAATCCTTACTATCTCTTACTATTTTCTCACCCCTCCATCTCCCCTTTTAACTTTTTACTTTTAAGTCAAAATAATCTGACCATTTCTTTATCTTTGCAAAAATTTTGAAAAAATGGAACTTACAGCTCTTAATGCCATATCTCCTATTGATGGAAGATATAGAAGTAAAACAGAAAAATTAGGGGAGTATTTCTCTGAGGAAGGTTTGATTAAATATCGCGTTCAAGTAGAGGTGGAATACTTCATTAGCCTATGCGAAATCCCTCTTCCTCAATTGAAAGATTTTAATTCTAATCTTTTTAAGGATTTACGCCTTATTTATGAAGCATTTAAAAGTAGTGATGCCTTAAGAATTAAGGATATTGAATCCATAACGAATCACGATGTAAAAGCTGTGGAGTATTTCTTAAAAGAAAAATTCGATGCCTTAAACCTGAGCCAATATAAAGAGTTTATCCATTTTGGACTCACCAGTCAAGATATTAATAATACCGCTACTCCTTTAAGCTTAAAACTTGGATTTGAAGCCGTGATTATGCCTGCTTTAAATGAACTTAGAGAACTATTAATGAGTAGAGCAAATGATTGGAAAAACATTCCCATGTTGGCTCGTACACATGGACAAGCAGCTTCTCCAACTAGCTTAGGAAAAGAGATTTATGTTTTTGTGGAGCGTTTAGATAATCAATTTAAAATGCTTGAACAAATCCCTTATGCTGCCAAGTTTGGTGGTGCTACAGGTAATTTCAATGCACATCATGTGGCTTATCCTCAGATTAATTGGGTAGAATTTGGAAATAAATTTGTTGCTGAAAAGCTAGGGCTTTCTCGTCTACAAAATACCACTCAAATTGAGCATTACGACTATATGGCTGCCTTTTTCGATAATTTGAAAAGAATCAATAATATCATGATGGATTTGGACCGTGATATCTGGACTTATGTCAGCATGGATTATTTTAAGCAAAAGATTAAAAAAGGAGAAGTTGGTTCTTCAGCTATGCCGCATAAAGTAAATCCTATTGACTTCGAAAACTCTGAAGGAAATATAGGACTAGCTAATGCCATTATGGAGCACTTGGCAGCAAAACTGCCCGTTTCTCGTTTACAAAGAGACTTAACAGATTCTACAGTAACCCGTAATCTTGGAGTACCTCTAGGACATATGATTATTGCCATTCTATCTTTACAAAAAGGATTAGGTAAATTGATTCTTAATGAAGCCAAATTAGCTGCTGATTTAGAAAACAACTGGCCTGTAGTTGCTGAGGCTATCCAGACTATTCTGCGTAGAGAAAACTATCCAAATCCTTATGAGGCGTTAAAAGATCTAACCCGTACCAACGAAAAGATAAACGCAGAAAGCATAGCTGTTTTTGTTGAGAATCTTGAAGTTTCGGATGCTGTAAAGGAGGAATTGAAAAGAATTACACCTTCTAATTATACCGGAATCATCAATTTCTAATAAAAAATATAACTGTCTGAATTTCTAGATAGCGTAGACTCAGTTTTTTTTTGTTTGCCCCTACTCTAAAGGAATCAAAAAAAAACGATATTACCTACGATGTTCAGACAGCCATCATAATATCATACACCTCAAACAAAAGTGAAAGTCAGCGGTTTTACCTTCATCAGAAATGCAGTACTCTACGATTATCCTATTGTAGAAAGCATCCAAAGTATTTTACCACTTTGCGATGAAGTAGTGGTTGCCGTTGGAAAATCGGAGGATGCCACTTTAAAACTTATTCAGGATATTCCATCGGGTAAGATCAGAATTATTGAAACCGAGTGGGATTTGAGTTTACGAGAAGGTGGTAGAGTTCTGGCAGAGGAAACCAATAAGGCATTAGCCCATGTGAGCAAAGACAGCGATTGGTGCTTCTATATTCAAGGTGATGAAGTGGTTCATGAGAAATATCATAAGACCATAAAATCTGCTATGAATAAATATAAAGAGGATGGTGAAGTTGAAGGATTGCTCTTCAAGTACCTACACTTTTATGGTTCCTATGATTTTGTTGGAGACAGCCGAAAATGGTATAGACGAGAAATACGAGTGATTAAAAATAATCCCAATTTCCAGTCTTATAAAGATGCACAAGGCTTCAGAAATAATGGACAAAAGCTCCAGGTAAAAGAAATAGATGCCTATATATATCATTATGGCTGGGTGAAGCCTCCCGAGATGCAATCTGCCAAAATAAAGAACTTCCTCAGTCTTTGGCATTCGGATGATTATGTGGCCAAAAACCAACCTCAAGGACAATTTGATTATAGCCAAATAGATAGCTTAAAACTCTTCGATGGAACGCAGCCTGAGGTGATGAAGAATAGAATAGAGAAATTAAACTGGAGCTTTGATTTCGATCCTACGAAAAAGAATTTCGGATTAAAAAACTGGTTTCTTTATCACCTGGAGAACTTAACTGGGATTCGTATTGGGGAGTATAAGAATTATCGGAAGGTTTAGAAAGTTGAATGCTTGAATAAGTTAATGAAAAAATGATAGAATAAGTGCTTTTTCCTACACTTTACAATTCCTTACTACTCTTTACAATTCCATACCCTTCCTTACAACCCTTTACTTTTCCTTACAATTCTTCAAAATAATACAGCCAGTACAGATCATAAGATCCATACCAGCTGGTATACCTATATTCATTAAGAACTTTAAGGTTCAGATTATTCTTTGTCTCTTCTTTATTTTACTTCTTGGGAAGTAAAAACCTTCTTACCTGCATAGGCCCCGCTTAAAGCCACCAAAATAGTTAGACCAGAAGCAATAGGAGCTCCACCGCCGGGAGGAGCATCACCATTGGTTCCATGACCACCAGGCATTCCTGGAGGATCGGCTTGAACAGGACTTGTGATTAAAAATGCGGCAACCATAATAAGACCAATGGCTAATGTTTTAAATATATTTTTCATTTTTCAAATTTTATTCGTTTTCATCCACTTTAAAAGCATATTTCTATTTGCGCTACTAAGTGGTCTTATTATTTCTTATAAACCTTGTTAGTATATACGACATCTTCACTCTGGATAGTCACCAAGTAAATACCTGTACTTCCGTTTACAGATATGCGTTTCATACTCTCCTTACTCATTTGAGCTTGCCCCACCAACTGTCCATTAGTATTATAGATAAAGATGTCCGCATCTAAATCTTGAGCATGATTGATATAAACTACATCCTCCACAGCATAAACCTGAGGTGCATTTTCTTCACTTAATTCCTCAACAGCGGTTACGCCATTAAAATGTAATAGGAAACGATTGGCATTGTCTTCTGTGGTGGCTTGGAAGGTATATGAAGGATTCTCACGAACATTAGTCATGATTCCTGTCTCCAAATCTTCTAAATTAATTCTTACCGTATTAAAGAAAGAATCCATTCCTGAGAAATCTAATGTTAGTTCTTCGTTTTCTTGAAGATATAAACCAAGAGGAACTGTAATCGTTTCTTCGGAATGGTTTAAACAATTTATTGAATACTGTATACCGTCTATTTCAGAATAGATTTGTGGGATGGTTGCCCAACCGAAGAGTTTGTATGCATCAGCATGGAAATCAAATTCCTCAGTGGCATCATCTCTAAACTGGAAGTATGTTTTATTAGATGAGTTATCACCAACTAAATCTACAACTAAAACCTCTTCAAAAGCATTTGATGACTTCTCGTACTGATTTGTGGTATGTACCTGATCATCTGTCGCAATACCTATCGAGGAAGCTGCACTTACTTGTACAAAGAATCCTTGATGTGGAGGAATATGACCATTAGGAAAATCACTAACAGCTGCTCCATTTGATGACTTATAAGTACCATCGGCAGGATTTACAATATAAAATGCACCTCCAATATTTCCTGCAGAATTATCCAAAGCTGTCCAATCTAGTCCTGAACAATATGGATTTCCTATTAAGTTCCAACCATCTCCTTCTCCAGCAGTATAGGTTAATGGTATTCCATTAACACCTACAATATATGAGCTAGAATTTAAACTACCTATAAACTCAAAAACACCACCTGTATTATCAGCAAATAAATAGCCTAAACCATTTTGAAATTCAGTTTGACCAAATGTTCCACCCTCATAATTAAGCCATTTCTCATCTGCTACAGTAGTTTCTCCCCATCTGTACAAATCAAACGTTCCACTTACAAAATCAGACCCCGAAATGGTCATATTATGAACTGGAGATGATAGAAAATGCCAACCATCACTGTTACCAGTATAGGGAGTTATATATCTTTCAACTGTAGTACTAGTGAAAGATAATTTCTCTTGCCCAGTTAATGATGCATCACCTGATGCGTCAGATTTAAGAGTTATTGTATTACATTCACCATTGACATCTACAGTTAAAGCTCCAGTTGTTTGAACAATAACATCATCATGCTGCCCTGGCACTCCATGGCCCCATGTAGAGCTACTACTCCAGTTGCCACTTCCAGAGACAATGCAATCTGCAACCCATTTATAATCGTCTGTGTTTTTTAAGCCGATATGAGTTCCAAAGTAAGCCTGAAGATCACCTTTAAGTATTATCAGTACTCCTTCATTAAGAAGAACATTGGATAAACCTAAGATTTCTCGAAGACCGTTGTCTGGAAGTTGGACGTATACCATGTTCAAATGATTTGTCTCATCCACATCATCCGCAATAGCAATATTTGTGCTACTGGAAAAAGGAGCCTCGATATTCACATTTGTTTCTGAAACAATATTTCCTACAATATAGCCTTTTACCCATTTATCACTAGTTCCAGAATTACTTAAAGCAATTGCCTCGGCACAAGAGTAAGGATTACTCATACTTCCATCACCAGAATTTGTGATATCAAAAGTACTACTTTCTAAAGATGAAATTTCACCTCCATCAGTATCAGCAGCAGTAATAGTTCTTCCTATAGCTTCAGTAGAAAATTTAAGATTACTAAAAGTTGCTACCCCGTTACTTGCATCTAAACTTGTTATTGCTGAACCAGAAAATGTTCCAGTAGTGGTCATAGTTACAGTGGAGCCTCCTCCATTTTCATCTGCATCCACATTTCCATTTTCATCTGTAAAAGCAACCTCAACAGCTGGGTTCATAGCAACATCAATACTTACATCGCTTGGCTGTTGGTTATAAGTAAACTGAGTAGCGTCAACGTCGATAGTAAAATCGTTAGAGTTAAAATCACCACCGCTAAAAGTAGCCATAAAACCGGTTCCACTAGCATCAGAAGTAAACCCATGATTATCTGCATCCACCATAAATGAGAGAATTTCGCCATCGGATAATCCAGATGCATTCAAATAAATAGAAAGGGTTAACTCTTCAAAATCTCCATCTGCAATATCAAGATTACCTGAAGAAATTGTAAAATCTATATATGTATCTGTTATATCTACTGTTGCAGTAACATCAGAGCTACCATCATTTAATACAGCTCCCTGAATATGATCAGTCCAATCTGCTGTGTTAGTAGTATGTGGTTTAATTCTTACTTTTGATATATGGGTTGGTAATCCGTCGGTATCTCCACCATCACCAATATACATATTGAAGACACTTACTCTTTCAGCATACGTATCATCTAATGAACTAATACTATTAGCCCCAGGTTGAGATCCTGTGGTATATGCTTCTGCGTCGGTATCATTTCCTCCACCAAAAGCCGTTCCTTTTAAAATAATATTATCCACCCCAAAAGCTTCATAATTCGCATTGGCGTCACAAACAATTTTTATATTCATCGAAGTCCCTGTACCAGAGAAATTATTCGTCGCAATTGTTGTCAGGGCATATGTAAGGGTTGTCCCATTTACTGTATTAATTCCACTAGATGCATTTCCAGTCAGCGAAATAGGTTCATTAGTACCATCTCCTCCAGCAGCAAAGCTAAACAATGTATTCCATGTTCCTCCATCAATTTGATATTCTACAAACAAATCATCTGCCTCATCCCAATCACTAGGTACTGCACCAAAGTCTGCATAAAGCTCAAAATTATCATACCCAGAGATACTGATAGATGAAAATAATAATTCCCCAGGGCTTCCACTGTTAATAGTATTAGGGTTTGAACCAACAAACAACCAGCTATTTGTAACATTTGTATAAGGCCCCACTGATCCCTCATAAATATCACCATTCGATGGTTCTGCCCTATGAAAATATTGATCTCCAGGATCACTACTTGGTGTTTGCGAAGGAGTATGAGAATAACCAGTTAAATCCGTCTCAAAATCTTGAGAGTATAACACATCCTGCCCAAAACCAGCAAAAGCAAACCCAACAAACAACAATAAAAAATAAATCTTTTTCATAAATAAGTATTTTAAGTATATACGTTAATTGAAAATCCGGCTGCGTAAACAGCGGTTAATTTTGGTGAGTTCTTCCAGAAATTTCTCTCTAATTAATATAGAGCAAACATAAACAAATAGGTTTTTTGGATAGGTATTCCAATGTAATGTTTATGTTAAGAATCGAGCTTGATTAGCTAATGTGCGAATATAGAAGATATTATGAAAATTTCAAAATCAATTTATCAAGAATGTGTTGAAATCTTTTGAGGAGGGTAGCAAAGTAGTGACGAGCTGGCGATAAGCAAACTGGTATGTTTGGAGATTAGGGTTTCTGTAGAATATGTTTAAAGTTTAAAGTTCAATGTTTAAAGTTCAATGATGAGTATATGTATAGAAATTAGGTCTCAAATCGAAGGGGTGAGGAGGAGACTGGGAGACTGGGAGACTGGGTGGATTGGGGAGGAGGGGTTTCGGTAGAATATATTCCATGTTCCAAGTTTAAAGTTTAAGGTTGAGTATAAGTATAGGAATTTGGTTTTAAATCGATGGGGAGAGCTGGAGAGGCGGGGGAATGAGTGAATAAAGAAAATAGGAAGTTCCTTTATGAACTTGTGGCTTAGCGTGATGTTTTTTGAGAAAGTAAAGAACAGTAAGAAAAATTACCAAAACTTAGAAAAAGCATTTATTCTATCATTCCTGTATTTTACCATTCTATCATTACAATCCTTTGTGCCTTAGTGTCTTTGTGACCACACCCCTACTTACGCAACTCAAAGTTCTTACCTAGATAAACCCGTCTCACATGCTCATCTGAAGCCAATTCCTCGGCTGTTCCACTTTTTAAAACAGAACCCTCAAATAGTAAATAGGCCCTATCGGTAATCTTCAAGGTCTCATGTACATTATGATCAGTAATCAGTATGCCAATATTCTTTTCTTTCAACTTACTAACGATGGCTTGGATATCTTCTACAGCAATAGGATCTACTCCTGCGAATGGCTCATCTAAAAGAATAAATTTAGGATCTGCGGCTAAACATCTGGCTATTTCTGTTCTTCTTCTCTCTCCTCCCGACAATTGAATACCATGGCTTTTTCTGATATGCTGTAATCCGAATTCATCGAGTAGAGAATTGAGTTTTTCTTCTCTTTCATTAGCATTGAGCTTGGTAAACTCCAATACTGCACTGATATTATCCTCTACACTCATGGTACGGAATACGCTGGCTTCTTGGGCTAAATATCCTATTCCCAGCTGTGCCCGTTTATACATAGGCTCCTTGGTAATCTCTTGATCATCTAAATAAACAGCTCCATCATTGGGTTTAATCAATCCTACCATCATATAAAAGCTAGTGGTTTTCCCTGCTCCATTTGGACCCAAAAGCCCAACTATCTCACCTTGTTGCACATTCACTGTCACCCCTTTTACCACGGTGCGCTTGCCATATTTCTTGATGATGTTATCAGTTCTTAATATCATGGTACAAATTTATAAATTAAATGATAGCCTGTTAGGGGAATAATAATTTCGATGGGTGGATTTATGATTTTTTATACTAACACAGAATGCGGACAACTGATTTGACTGATTTACACTGATCTATTCTTAGAAGTCCACGGATTTTCACTGATTTATTTCTCTAGCTCGCCAGTTCACTATCTCTCCAGCTCTCCAATTCATTCATTCATTCATTCACACTCCAACTATCTAGCTCCTATATATTGTATTTTCACGCAAAGAAAATGCAAAGGAAAATCGCGAAGATCGCAAAGAAAATGGAACGCAGATAAAACGGATTTAATGGATTTGCACGGATTGATTTACCTTGAATACTTGACGCTGCGGTATGGACTAGCTTTAAAGCTTGAACTTTCTCCAGCTCTCCAACTCTCCAGCTCTCCAGTGACGCTATCCCATAAATGGCTATCATCCCTTACATTAGACCAAGTTTAGTTTTCATTTACTCAATCTACGACAGAATAATAGACAGGCTCAACCCTCTTAGGTTTTGGAGCCCTATTATTTAATTTAAACCACTAACTTTTAACTATTAGTGTTCACTGTTAACTGTTAGTTTTTAGTCGTTAGTTGTTAACTAAAAACTAAACTCAAGGGCAAAGAAAATACCAAATTTCTGTGCATTAGGATGATCGAAATGATTCATTCTCCAGATAAAATCCACACGGGCTATTTTGAAGATGTTTTCAATACCAACACCCATTTCGTAATATGGTCTGGTTAGTGAATAAGAATAGGATGGGAAGACTGAGAATTCCGCATTAGCCTCACTAATATTTCCTATGATTCCTTTGGCATGGATTACCTCGCGCCATTTTAGCTTACGGAGTAAGGGAATATGGTTAAAGAACAAACCATCGAAGTGATGGGTATAGAAAATGCTTACATATTCATCATTGATAAACTCATAATAGTTCATCAGGTTATAGGCATATTGGTCGCTGATTAGAGTTTGGTTACCTGGGGCTACTTCTAAAAGCGGATAAGGAACGGTTCCCCATAACTTACCTCCCTCTATCACATATTTACTCCAGCCAATACTCCCCACATTAAACCATTGTTTGGTTTGGAATATCATTCTAAAATATTCTTGATTGGAAGCAAAAAGACCGGGGATTCCATAAGTGGCATTGAGCTCAAAAATAGGATACTTAGTTCCTAAGCTAACCCGTTCAAACTCCCCCATCAAAAAACGTTCTTGATAGGCAAACCTCACTTTAACACTAATCTCCGAGGTTTTAATAGCAGCCACCTCAGCATACCCATCACCATCTTTAATCTCAAAAGTAGCCCCGCCTACCGGATACATTTTTCGCTGATTAAAAGTCAATTTAGTATTGAAACCATTAAACCACTCATGGTCATAAAATAATTTATAACCCTCCACTAAAGATTGCTTATCATTGGGGCTTCTTCGGAAAATGGAAGTCAGGAAATTATCTTCTGAAAAAGAAGTACTCCGTTGACCCAATTGCTCTAAATCGTATTTAAAATCAGCACCAACTTTACGATAAGGATTCTTCTTGATCATATACAAAAAGCCTCCTCCACCTTTTATTTGTTCATCTCTAAATCCATAAGCGGCATAACCATGGAGCATTAAGCGCGTTGAGAAATCGTTACTCGTTCTTCCTCCCAACCTCATGCGAAATCCTTCTATGGTATTATAGCTAATGGTTTTATAGGTGGGCCCAAACTCAAATTTTTCCCATTTCAGATAGCCACTGGTGAGCATATACATCACATCCACATAGGTGCGAAAAAGTGGGATACTCTTTACAGAATCTACCATCTCATAAATCCCTTGCTGATTTCTAGTGAGCGGAACATCACGATTCTGACTCCAATAGCTTTCATCTTTTTGATCCACCCGATCTGTCAACAACACATGAACAGGACTAGAGAAAATACTATCTGCTGGCTGTTGGTTGAATTTAAAATCGGAATAATAACTGGTTCGGCTGGTATAGAAACCAGGCACCTTCATGGTATTCTCAATGATGTTTAAATCCAATACAATCTTATCTTTGGAAAGCACCCATTTATCTTCTACCAAATCATATTCCAAACTCATGGCAATATCATTAATATAATTGATATTGGCATCTACAGCAGCTTTCATGTCTACTCGTGCAACAGCAAAAGTAGTATCATGAATCCAAAGTTCTCCAACAAAAGTCAACTCCTGTTTTCGCTTGGGTTTAAACATTAAATGGAAACAAGATTTCGAGCCCATCATGGTGGTATCTAATATGATATAATCATAGGTAGACCTTCCATTATTTGAAATGGGGCTGATAAAGTTTTTATCGAAAATGGAGATATAATTATCGTAGACATTTACTTCTTGGTATAAGCCTCCCATAAACTGACTGAGACTTTCATTTTCGAAACCAGACATCTGAGAACCCAAAATCACTTCACGAGTAGAACTAGGACTGGCACGACGATAAACTCGGCTTACTGTTTCCGTTAAAAACAAAGGCAAGTAAGCTTTTCCATTTACAGTAGAAGTATCTATATAATTAAAGACCACTTGAAATTTTTTGAGGAGTCTGTTTTTTTGAAACCTGTCGTTCACATTATTGGCATCCACTTGAACTTTATTATAAAGTCTGTATTCGAGAAACTCATACTCTTTAGGATTATTCTCTTCTTTATGATTAATGATTTTATTAAAAAGGATAACCATGGGGTCAGATTCCGCAAATATCTCCACTTCATTAAGACTAAACTCTGAGGGTTCTAAGAAGTATTCAAGCTTCTGAAAAGAGCCTTTTTTTATTCTTTTATAATCATTATGAAATCCCAAAGAAGAAGCCACCAAAGTATCGGAAGGAATATCTACTTCTAGGGAGAACTCTCCATCAAAACCAGCAGACACACCAATAGTGGTATTTTTAAAATACACATTGGCAAAAGGGATGGGCTCTTTACTGTGAGCATCCTTAACCACTCCCATTATTTTTGTTAATTGAGCCAAAGAAAACAGAGGAATCAATAACAATAGAAGTAGCAATAAAAGATATGGTTTTTTAAATGACATGGATGTTAAAGAATCCCTTCTTTTAAAATATCATGAAGATGGATAACACCTACATATTCGCCATTTTTGGTCACCAAAACCTGAGTGATATTATTCATACGCATCATATTTAAGGCATCTACCAATAAAGTATCATGAGCAATGGTCTTAGGAGCGACATTCATAATTTCTGCCGCAATTAACTTTGAATAATCCACCTGAACCTGCAACATTCTACGTAAATCACCATCGGTAATCATTCCTTTGATTTCCCCATCATCAATTACAGCAGTAGCTCCAAGCCTCTTTGTGGTCATTTCTACTATCACGTCCGAAATAGAAGTACCAGAATTCACCATAGGTTTCTCATTATTATTAAAGATATCCTCAGCTTTAAGGTATAATTTCTTTCCAAGCGCTCCTCCGGGATGTACTTTTGCAAAGTCTTCGGTGGAAAACCCTCTCATTTCGAGTAAGGCCACAGCTAGGGCATCTCCCATAACGAGTTGTGCAGTAGTAGAAGTAGTGGGTGCCAAATTATTAGGACAAGCCTCTTTTTCTACAGTAACGTCTAAAACGAAATTAGCTTTTTGAGCCAAATAAGAATCTGTATTTCCAGTGATGGCAATGATGGTATTTCCACGGAATTTAATCAGCGGTAATAAGACTTTAATCTCTGGAGTATCTCCACTTTTACTGATGGCCAATACCACATCATCTTTTAAGATAATCCCCAAATCGCCGTGAATAGCGTCCGCTGCATGCATAAAAATGGCAGGTGTTCCTGTAGAATTCAAGGTAGAAACAATCTTCTGCGCAATATTGGCACTCTTACCAATTCCAGTCACTATCACTCTTCCCTTTGAAAGAAATACGGCTTCTACAGCTTTCGCAAAATCTTCGGTAAGTTGATTCGACAAGTTTTGTATACCTTGTGCTTCTTGCTCAAATACTTTCTGAGCAATTTTTTTGATATCCTGATTTGCTTTCATAATTATGCATGATTTGAATATGCAAAGATACGTGCTATTTTTCGAAAACAAACTGAGGACTTGTTATAAGAATGTTTAAGAAATGCTAAATTGTGGGAAGCTGGAAGTTTGAATAGAGAAGCAGGAATACGGAAGTTCGAAGCTTAGGACTCTGGACAAATAGACATTGCTCAAGCGGAAATGTTTTCCGCTGGTTATTTCGGGTCACATTAAAAATTATGGGGAGCAATGTTTTTTTTAGCCTTTTCATAGTTAAATTGCTATTAAGCAATAATAACTTTGGAATTAGGCGGGGTGGTCTCTCCCAAACACGACGAAGTGTAATCGGTGAATTATAGAATATTAGATTTTTCAGCAAAGGGCTTTAGCTTTTAAAATAATGACAGTGGAGGTGATTGAAATATAACCGACTGCTTTGGTTCTGATAAACATTTACTGTCAACAGGTCATTAGTTTTCTACTTTGCTTGAAAAATCAATATTCTAGAAGAGGCGGGAAGGCTATTGTTTGGGATGGCTTTTTGCTTACTTTTTTCCACAAAAAAGTATGATATATTATTTTTTCTGGAAAAGGGTCTCAAAATCTACCATTGTATAGATTTAATTCCAGTTGAAATACTATAAAAATAAGTCTATAATTTTAATCTACAATCGATATTATTCCTTGTGAAGTAAAACATCAATTCATATTTTCTATTCTTAAATCCGAACTCTTAATTATGCTTCTCCCCATAGAAATTAACATGAGCCGTTATTTCAAATAAAAACACAATCTTAAAACAAAAAAGCTGAAAAGAATAATTTCCCCCCAGCTATATATATTTAAGACTTGTCAAACCCTAGCTAAAGCGGAAATGTTTTCCGCTTAAAAGCCTTACTCCACAGTAACACTCTTCGCCAAATTCCTAGGCATATCCACTTCACAGTCTCTGCGAACCGCAATATGATAGGCTAATAATTGCAATGGAATGGTGGCTAAAATGGGTGAGAATAATTCTTCAGTATCAGGAATTTCGATGATATAATCGGCCAAACGGCGGACTTCTTTATCACCCTTAGTCACAATGGCAATAATTCTTCCATTACGGGCTTTTATCTCTTCTATATTACTCACTACTTTCTCGTAGTTTCCTTTTTTGGTAGCCACAACCACAACAGGCATTTCCTTATCTATCAAAGCTATAGGACCATGTTTCATTTCAGCAGCAGGATATCCTTCGGCATGGATATAGGAAATTTCTTTGAGTTTTAAAGCACCTTCCAAAGCCACTGGGAAATTATAACCTCTTCCTAGATAAAGGAAATTGCGGGCGTAGGTGAATATCTTGGAAATCTCAAGTACTACATCGTTACACTTCAAAGTCTCTTCCACTTTCTTTGGAAGTAACTCCATCTCGTTGATCAACATTAAGAACCTACTCTTCTCGATAGTTCCTTTGAGATATGCCAATCTTAAAGCCATAAGCGTCAATACGGTAACCTGAGACGTAAAAGCCTTTGTAGATGCCACGCCAATTTCAGGTCCGGCATGGGTATAGGAGCCTGCCACTGTTTCACGAGCAATGCTAGATCCTACCACATTACAGATTCCCAATACTGTAGCCCCTTTTTCTTTGGCCAATTTGATGGCCGCCAATGTATCAGCTGTTTCTCCAGATTGGGAAATGGCAATGACAATATCATTTTCATTAATAATAGGATTGCGATAACGAAATTCGGAACCATATTCCACTTCAACAGGAATGCGTGCAATGTCTTCGAATAAATATTCTCCAACCAAGGCTGCGTGCCAACTGGTTCCACAAGCTATCATGATAATTCTATTAGCTTTAGCCATACGATCCTCATAATCACTTATTCCTCCTAGGGTGACTGAACCTATTTCAGGATGAAGCCTTCCCCTCATAGAATCTTTTATGGAAGTAGGTTGCTCATATATCTCTTTCAACATAAAGTGCTCATATCCACCTTTTTCCAAGGCACTCAAGTTCAATTCTAGAGTTTCTACATAAGGAGTCTTCGCTTTATTTTTGATGGTTTTAATTTCTAAATCTTCTCCTCTTCTGATGATAGCAATTTCTTCATCGTTAAGGTAAACCACATTCTTAGTATATTCTACTAAAGGAGTAGCATCGGAGGCCAAATAATGTTCATTCTCTCCAATACCAATAACCAAAGGGCTTCCCTTGCGAGCTGCTATTAATAGGTCAGGATCGTTTTTAGAAACAATAGCAATAGCATAAGCCCCAATAACCATGTTAAGAGCTATTCTTACAGCTTCCACTAAATCTACCTTTTCCTTTTCTTTAACATCCTCTATGAGATGTATTAAAACCTCGGTATCTGTTTCGCTAGAAAAATGATGACCTCTTTTCACCAATTCTTCTCTGAGGCTTGCATAATTCTCAATAATTCCATTATGAATGATAGCTAATTCTTTATTCTCAGAATAATGAGGATGTGCATTCACTTGACTAGGCTCTCCATGAGTAGCCCAACGGGTATGACCAATTCCAATGGTTCCGGTGATATCTTTTCCTTCCACATGTTTTTCCAAATCAGCTACTTTTCCATAACTCTTATAGAGTTTTAAATCGCCATCCATCAAGGCAACACCAGCACTATCGTATCCACGATATTCCAGTCTTTTTAAGCCTTTAATCAATATTCCGTAAGCCTCTTTCGGTCCGATGTATCCAACAATTCCACACATATAGAATTTATTTTAAGTGATTTGTAAATAAACAGGCCATGGGCCTTTTTTTTGATTACGCTAATTAATAATAAGAAAGCAAAATTACAAAAATAGACTTGCCTTCAAAGTATAAACGATATTTTTAGAGTTTTATGCAAGCCTCAGCTAAAACTTTCCGATTCTATAATTACAGGTCTTGCTAAAAAAACACGATAATAAATCAGCTGCTAAATCCCCTAATTTATATGCTTCATAATCTATAAACGACTACAGAATAAAAACTTGCATATTTATTGATCCCCATATTTAAATACGGAGTTTTTAGCACAAAAAAAGCTTGGATGTCTTCCAAAATCACAAATAAAAACTAATCTTATTACACATATGTTTTTTTATTAATTTGGCCGATTGAATTAACATTCTAATTGACAAGCAACTATATTTCTCAGCTGCTGTCTTTCTGAATAAATATTGAACATTTCTCAGTATTTAGAGTATAAATATGATTCATTAAGGATGGCGTAAATCTCAGGGGGCTCATGGGCTAGGATTTATACCAAATAGATGATAACACAAACAACCAAAAAACGAATTAATCAATTAAGGAATGAAGAATCTTTACACTATCATAATCATTACCACCTTATCTCTTTTCACTCCATTTACATTTGCCCAAGGGGAGGGTAATAATTGGTATTTTGGGGATAATGCTGCATTAAATTTTGCTACAGATCCTCCTACAACAGTATCGGGGAGTCAAATGAGTACTTTAGAAGGCTGTGCTTCAATTTCCAATCAAAATGGAGAGTTACTATTTTATACTGATGGCACCCAAGTTTGGAACAGAAATAATATACAAATGCCAAATGGCTTTGGATTAAAAGGAGATGCATCTTCAACACAATCATCAGTGCCAGTTCCACATCCCGGTAATGCTGATTTGTATTATATTTTCACTACTGATGCGCGAAATAATGGATTAGTAAAAGGTTTCAATTATTCAATAGTTGATATGAGTTCTAATGGTGGATTGGGTGATATTACTGAAAAAAACACTCGCCTTTTAGGAACTGAGCTAGTACCAGAAAAAGTTACTGCAGTTAAACATGGAAACGAACCTGCCTTTTGGGTCATTACACATGGATGGGAAGGAAGTGACGCCAGTACTTTTTATGTTTTTAAAATTGATGAAAATGGACTAGATCCAATACCACAAACATTTGATTTGGGAAGAACTCATGGTAGTCAAGGTGGAGATAATGCTCAAGCACGTGGTTATTTAAAGGCATCTCCTGATGGAACATTTATAGCATGTGCTGTAGGGGAAAATCCAAATGGCAATATTGAATTATTCGATTTTAATGATGAAACTGGCGTAATCTCCAACTATAGAACAGTAGGTTCTGGAATAACGGATCCATATGGAGTTGAGTTTTCTCCTGATGGGACTAAAATGTATGCTTCTTCTCTTATTTATAAAAAACTTGTTCAAATTGACTTCTCTAATGGAAATGCCCAGACGGTTATAAGTTCAAACAATAGCCAATACGAACTATACGGTGCACTTCAAATTTCACCTCATGGAACCATATATATGGCAACTGGTGGTTTAGGTGGAGGAAAAACGGATTTACCAGGTATAACAAACCCAAATGCAGAAGGCTCAACAATTACATTTCCAGAAACTGTTGTAGATTTATCTCCAAGATCAGTCCGTTATGGCCTCCCCACCTTTATCCAAAGCTTTTTTATCATCCCAAGCTTTTCATTTGAACCCACTTGTTTTGAAGACAATACAGAGTTTACTTTAGAAGTGGAACTGGAAGATGGTCAAGAAATTGACTTTGTGACGTGGGATTTTAATGATATCTTCTCTCCCGATAATATTCAAATCATAAGTGATGAACCCTATGGAGCTTCACATCAGTTTTCCATAGCCAGAACCTATAATGTAAGTGTGGAAGTTACCCTAGTTGGTGGATTTAGCTTTATAAATAGACAAAATGTAACCATATATCCCAATCCCACTTTCTCCATTAGGGATATTAATAATGTATCTCAAGATCCATATCAACTATGTGCCGGTGAAAGCATGGAGTTTAATGTGAGCCCTTGGGAATTTGAAAGTGCAACCTGGAGTAATGGTGCAAGCGGAGAAACCTCATTTCCATATTCTACAAATCAAGAAATATCAGTGGATGTGACCAGTCTTGCTGGATGTTCTACTACCAGATCTATTGATCTGGAAATTGCTCCAGAAACCATTGTCACAATGGAACTTCCTGATTTTTGCACTGGTGACCTCAGCACTGATATTAGTTCCCTGCCAAGTCATACTGGAGGAACTTTTAGTGGTACCGGTATTACTAATCCCACTGGTATTATAGATCCCGATCTGATTCCTGTAGGCGAATCTGTTGAAATCACTTATAACTATACTGATGCCAATAATTGTAACGCAAGCACAAGCGATTGGGTGACTCATCATGATTTTCCTGACATTAGTTTCTCTGTAAGCCCTACAGAAATATGTCAAAATGCAGAACCATTAACTTTAAGTGGCGGAAGCCCTAATGGAGGAATCTATTCTGGACTTGGGGTAAACTCTACTACTTCTACTTTTGATCCAAATCAAACAATTGGATTACACGAAATCACCTATACCTATACTGATATTCTTACAGGATGTGAAGGCCAAACCAGTTCAAGCATAGAAGTTTTAGATGGTCCAGAAGTTTTATTATCAGCCATCCCAGATGTTTGTGAAAGTCAAGGAATCATAACCCTCTCTCAAGGCACACCAACAGGTGGCACCTATTCTGGTTCTGGTGTAAATTCCACAACGGGAGAATTCGATCCCATTGATGCTGGTGGTGTAGGAACTTATAATATTACTTATGAATACACAAGCCCTATCTCGGGTTGTTTGGCTAGTGAGGAAAGCGATATCAATGTCTATCCTTCACCAGCAGCTCCCACTGGTATATCAGCAAGTATCACTTCATATTGTATTGCTGACAACCCAGGTACGATAACCCTATCTTGTACAGGTACGGGTGGAGAATCTTATAAATGGTATAAACACCACACCAATGGAGTTTCCATAGGCTCTTCTGAAACCCTTAGCATAACCGCTCCCACTAATACAACAGAGTATTTTGTTAGAAGTGAATCTGAAAATTGTGGCGACTCAGATGCCATTAGTATTTTGATTACTGTATTTGAAAGTCCTAGTGCAAGCTTTAATTTATATGATGAATGTGAGCAAATACCTGTATTCTTTACTGATCAATCATCAAATGGTATAATTACTAATTGGAATTGGGACTTCGGAGATGGAACCGGTTCATTAACAAAAAACCCTAACCATCGGTTTTTAAGCTATGGAACTTTTGAGGTAAACCTAACTGTCACCACGAACAATAATTGTCAAAGCTCAATCAGTCAAACCATTGAAATCTATGACAAACCTAGTGCTAGCTTTCTTTCTGGAAACAATTGCTTAGGAGTAGAAAGTGTATTTACAAGTAATTCCACCACTCCTGTTAGCTCAATTACAGATTATAACTGGGATGTAGAAGGAAACACTTATAATGGTTCTGAACTTTTATATACTTTTGGAATAGAAGGGGATTATGACATCACCCATGAGGTGATCACAGATCATGGATGCTCCGACTCCTATACTTCACAAATCACAATTCTCCCTGCACCAACAGCCGATTTCACTTATGTGAACCCTTGTCTTTCCAATGTGGTGGAATTAACCAACATCTCTTATGGTTCGTCTATTGACAACCCTATAGTTAGTTACCTTTGGGAGTTTGACAATGGTGATACTTCTGATGAAGTAGAGCCTGATTACATCTATCCAGACAATGGTACTTATCAAATAAACCTAACTGTAACAGATGGTCAAGGCTGCTCGCATACCTTTCATCATGATAATATAATTGTATTCCCTGATTTCGGCGTAGATATTTCTAATAATGAATTCTGTCTTGGTGAAGAAGGCGATTTCAATGGTGTAGCTATTCCTTCAACACTCGCTTTAGAGTATGATTGGATTTTACCTGGAGGTACCTTAGCTGACGGACAGGTGGCTCCACATACTTTCACTAGCCCCGGGGAATATACCATCTCACTTATTGGAGATTTAAATGATTGTACTGCAGGTTTAACAAAAACAATCATAGTAAAAGAATTGCCCACCTCTAGCTTTACTTCAGATGGGCTTTGTTTAAACGACCCGGTTACTTTAACTGATGCAAGTTTTGGAGATGATTTGGCTATTACTGATTGGTCATGGGATTTTGACAATGGAAACTCTTTCACAGATCAAAACACATCTGTAACATTCACCTCTCCCAATACCTACAACATCAGTCTGCAAGTAAGCGATGAAAACAATTGTGTAAATAGCAGTAGCCAAGCTATAGCGATTAACCCCCTTCCTATAGCCGACTTTACACCCGGCGGCCCCTACTGCCAATTTGAGGAGGTCACTTTTAGCGATGAAAGTCAATCGGCAGGAAATATCACGACTTACGAATGGACATTGAGCGATGGAAGTAATTATAGTTTAACAAGTCCTACTCATAGTTTTACAAGTTCAGGAAACCAAGACATTCAGCTCACCATCACCGATGAGTGGCTTTGCCAAGATGTAACCAGCCAAAGTATTTCGGTTACTCCCGATTTCGCTGTAGACTTCACCGATATGGGACTATGCGATAATACACCAACAGAATTAAATGCCATCGTCAGCTCTGGTTCTGTGATTCCAGATACCTGGGAATGGAACTTTGACGATGGACAATCCGCCACAGGTCAAAACACAACTCACACCTTCCTCACCGGAGGAAACCACGACATAGAGTTGATAGCCACTAAAAATGGCTGCCCAGAAGATATCACTAGAAACATATTTCTAAACCCATCTGCCACCGCCAACTTCTCCAACTCAGAAGTGGCCCTTGGCACACCAGTAGATTTCACCGACTTGAGCACTCTCAATGGCGGAGCAGCTATCGTAAGCTGGGAATGGGATTTTGATGACCCAGCCAGTGGAACTGATAATACTTCAACACT
>NZ_JABKBZ010000050.1:0-41565 GCF_013166635.1 Lentimicrobium sp. S6
TTAGTAGAAAATCTCCTCTAATCTTATTTAAATTATAGGAATCTTGATACTTACTCAAGTACAATTTTTTCAACCTCTGGTGTTGGGGAAATAAAAAAACCGGTAATTATTTGTTTTACATATCCATTATTACTCTCTTTTGACAAATAATTGAAATGCTTTCTATAACTGTTTCAATGTTATTCTCAATTTCATTATTTGTAAATCTCTTTACCATCAAACCTGCTTTTTCTAACTCATAGGTTCTTCCTGCATCATCTTCCATCACATCTTTTTTTTGATGAATCAAACCATCTACTTCAATTATGAGCTTGGCATTATGGCAATAGAAATCAACGATAAACTGGCCTATTGGATGCTGTCTTCTGAATCTTAAACTTAAAATTTGCTTGCCTTTTAATCGCTCCCATAATATTACTTCTGCTTGTGTCATATCATCTCTAAGTCTTTCCGCCTTTAGAAATGTGTTTGCATTAGCTCCAAAGTTCATTGGTTTATTATTCTTTTTTATTCTGACCATAAAACAAATATATATATTATTTCGGTTTTGCTTTGACCTCATGGAAGCCGAAAATAGCATCTTTCTGATTAGAGAATTCCTCTAATCTTATTTAAATTAAAGGAATCTCAAGATTTACTCAAATGCTATTTTTTCCACCCCTCGGAGTCGGGGAAAGAAAAAATCATAGAGCACAAATCTAATTATACCATTATATCTTTTTTCGGTTTGCCCCGACCCCAAGGGGAGCCGAAAAAAGCATTATCCTTAGTAGAAAATCTCCTCTAATCTTATTTAAATTATAGGAATCTTGATACTTACTCAAGTACAATTTTTTCAACCTCTGGTGTTGGGGAAATAAAAAAACCGGTAATTATTTGTTTTACATATCCATTATTACTCTCTTTTGACAAATAATTGAAATGCTTTCTATAACTGTTTCAATGTTATTCTCAATTTCATTATTTGTAAATCTCTTTACCATCAAACCTGCTTTTTCTAACTCATAGGTTCTTCCTGCATCATATTCCATCACATCTTTTTTTTGATGAATCAAACCATCTACTTCAATTATGAGCTTGGCATTATGGCAATAGAAATCAACGATAAACTGGCCTATTGGATGCTGTCTTCTGAATCTTAAACTTAAAATTTGCTTGCCTTTTAATCGCTCCCATAATATTACTTCTGCTTGTGTCATATCATCTCTAAGTCTTTCCGCCTTTAGAAATGTGTTTGCATTAGCTCCAAAGTTCATTGGTTTATTATTCTTTTTTATTCTGACCATAAAACAAATTTATATATTATTTCGGTTTTGCTTTGACCTCATGGAAGCCGAAAATAGCATCTTTCTGATTAGAGAATTCCTCTAATCTTATTTAAATTAAAGGAATCTCAAGATTTACTCAAATGCTATTTTTTCCACCCCTCGGAGTCGGGGAAAGAAAAAATCATAGAGCACAAATCTAATTATACTACTTTATCTTTTTTCGGTTTGCTCTAGCTTCAAGGGTGGCGAAAAAGGAAACATTCTGGGAGATAGTATGCAATAAGGCTATTAAATTTAAATTCAGCTGTTCTCCCACTTTCCCCATCCCCAGGGGGTGGTGGAAGAAAACAATAGGAATTTCAATGATAACTCCGACCTGATTTTTTCCACCCCTCGGGGTCGGGGAAAGAAAAAATCATAGAGCACAAATCTAATTATACCATTATATCTTTTTTCGGTTTGCTCTAGCTTCAAGGGTGGCGAAAAAGGAAACATTCTGGGAGATAGTATGCAATAAGGCTATTAAATTTAAATTCAGCTGTTCTCCCACTTTCCCCATCCCCAGGGGGTGGTGGAAGAAAACAATAGGAATTTCAATGATAACTCCGAACTGATTTTTTCCACCCCTTGGGGTCGGGGAAAGAAAAAATCAATAATTAGATGTTTAACATTTTCTTTTTTACTCCCCTCCCGACTGCTTTCCACTCATCTCCAAAATCTCAATTTTCCAAAGCTTTACATTTTGAAGCATCTTTTCCTCAAAAGCCCAGGTTTTTCCAGAATAATGCTTCATAATTTCATTAATGGCATAATCTTTCTCTTCAAAAGTTGCTAATTCTTTCATATTGCCATAGCCAATCACACTTTTAAAAGCAGCGGTCCATTTACAGGCAATTACTGGGTCTGTAATAGTTTTTACATCTGCTTCAAATTCAAAGCATACATATTCGTTCTTCATAAGGAAATCTATTTTTCTTCCTTTTATAGCAGTATGAACGTAAATATGCTTCTCGTCGTAGCCAAATGATACTGGTGTTATATAGGGGATATTATTATCAGCATAGGCTATTCTACAAACCTCCGTACTTTTTATGATTTGGTCTATTTCTTCTCTGCTATTTATCTTTTTGTCGTCTCTTCTCATGTCTCAAAGATACTTTTTTCCATAAAAAAAGCGGGAATAAATCCCGCTTCCATATATTTTTAAATAGATGCTATAAATGAGCTATATCATCTGCATTTCCATCGGGATCGTTATTTACAGTTCCTGAGGTAGAGGGGTTTCCATTGGTCATTAATAAAACACCACAAACATGAGGTGTGGCCATTGAAGTACCGCTCATGGTTGTATATCCACCTCTTTTATAACAAGAATATACAGATACACCTGGAGCACATAAGTCTACAGGAGGATTTCCATAGTTGGAGAAATAGGCAAAGTCATCGTTGATATCCATGGCAGAAACGGTCCAAACATTTGTTCCATTTATTCTTCCTGGACTAGGCTGAGGTGAATTATAAGTATGTAATCCATCATTTCCAGCCGCTAGAGCAAAGAAGATACCATTTGAAGCAGCATTCACAACTGCATTATCCAATGCACTAGAAGCAGGATAACCAACACTCATATTGGCAACATCTCCTGCGCTTGCATTGGCACCAACATAATCAACACCGGCAATACAATCAGAAACTCCTCCATAACCTCTTCTGTCTAATATTCTAACAGCAACAACCGGTGCGCCAGCTGCAACCCCAATTACCCCAAAATTATTATCTATAGCAGCAATAGTTCCAGCACAATGAGTACCGTGTCCATGACCATCATCAGGATTGTTTTGACCGAATGCTACACTTCTGGCAACATCTACATTTAAATCTGGATGATCTAAATCGATTCCAGTATCTAATATCCATGCAGAATTGGAACCTGAATAAGTAGCACCTCCTCCAACTCTAGTGATTCCATAAGGAAGTGTCTGTGTAGTAGTACCTCCTCCTCCACCTGGATTTCCACCTGGTTTCTTTAATATCACATAATGATCTTGCTCCATGTAAATGACTCTTTCATCTTTTTCAATAAGACTTGCTTGTTCAGGGCTTAATTCTGCAGCAAAACCTCTAATGGCATGACTATAGGTTGCAGTAATACTTCCACTTTTCAATCCTGAAGCAGAAAGAATATCTTGAGCTATTAATTTGACTTCTTTTTGACCAACTTCATAAGACACTGTGCTTTTTAAATTTGCATCATCCATTACAATGATATACTTCCCCGGTATAACATCTCCATTGGAAATCCCCATTAGGTTTTCCGCTTCAATTGTTGCTTGTTTTACTTCCTTTATAGTTTCATATTTTTCACAAGATACTACTACAAAAACCAAAGCCAACAATAGGCTTTTTACAATGATTTTTCTTGACATAAGTAATTGTTTTTAGGTTTAATTCGTTTAGATAATTCTAAAAATGCTATTTAGAATGACTCAAAATTAGCAAAATATACCATATAAACAAACTTTATTGTGCTTATATATAGATAAATATGAGTAATTCAACAGATGAATATTTCTATAAAGCTTATTGTTGCTGGGATTAGAATACTATCTTTGCCCACGAAAATGAAAAAAACAAGAATAGAAATACTAGAGGAAAAGAAAGTAAAAATCACAGCCAATCGAGAATTGGTTTTGGATGTGTTTTTGAAGCATGAGTATGCTTTATCTTTAGCTGATCTAGAAGATTTATTGCCTTGGGGCGATAGGGCTACCCTATTTCGTACCCTTAAAACCTTTGAGCAAAAAGGTGTCATTCATCAGATAAAAGATGGTAGCAATTCCACCAAATATGCCCTTTGTCACGATTCTTGTGGCTCTGCTCAACATCTCGATATTCATCCTCATTTTCATTGTCAGGAATGTGATAAGACCATTTGTTTGGATAAACAGGAAATTCAAATTAATAGCCTTCCCAAAGGTGCTCAGGTGAACGAGTATTCTTTGATTATCAGTGGTTTTTGTTCAGGATGTATAATACGCTTGAAAGAATATTAAAACGATTTCATTTTGAAGGAAACTGATTTTGTAATACTTATTTCTTCATGTGTTTTATAATCATTTGTCTTAAATCATTAGCTTTTATGGGTTTTGAAATATAATCGTTGCAACCAATAGAGATGAACTTTTCTTTATCACCTTGTATAGCATATGCCGTTTGTGCGATGATGATAATTTCTTTATTAAATTCCCGAATTTGTTTAGTGGCTTCATAGCCGTTAATCTCTGGAAGCTGAATATCCATTAAAACCAAATCAATTTCTGAATTTTTAACACAAGCCATAACTGCTTCGGTTCCTGTTCTTGCATAATAGATATTTTTTGCTAATTTCCTCACACTTATTGTAATAAGTTCTTCAGATTCTTTGTCGTCCTCAACTATTAAAATGTTCAAGCGCTTGTTAATATTTAAATGTTTTGCTGTAGTAGTTTCATTTTTGTCAGACTCTTCTATTATTTGGCTTTTTTGAATTGGAAGAGTAAAATAAAAGGTGCTTCCTTTTTTTGCATGTTCTCCATCAGATTCCACCCATATTTCTCCACCTAACAATTCCACATAAGCTTTAGAGATGGATAAGCCTAAACCTGCACCTTGAATGGCAAATCGATTGCTAATATCTGCTTGTATGAATCTTTCGAATATTGCTTTTTGTCTCTCTTTAGGGATCCCAATTCCCGTGTCTTTAACATAAAACTCCATTTTAGAAATCGCTTTATCTTTTTTTACTTTATAACCAAATTCTATGGAGCCTTCTTCGCTATATTTAATAGCATTTTTAACTAAGTTGGTTAAAATAGCAAATACTTTTTCTCGGTCGGTATTTATTATAGATTCACTGTTTTCTAATTCATTTTTAAACGAAAGGTGCAAGCCTTTTTCTTCTACCTCAGGTTTAAAGAAAGTATAAATATATTCTATTTGCTCATTGATGTTGGATTGATGGTTCTCTACTTCCATTAATCCAGCTTCAAGCTTTGAAATATTGACAATATCGTTGATGATATTAAGCATGCGCCCTCCACTTTTCTCTATAATGCCAATATACTTTTTTTGCTCTTCTCCACTTAGGTTAGGTTCTTTAAGTAATTCTGCAAAACCAAGAATACCATTCATTGGAGTACGTATTTCATGGCTCATATTGGCCAAAAATGCTGATTTTAACCTTTCGCTTTCTTCCGCTTTTTCTTTTGCTTTTTTAAGCTGGTCCATATTTTGGGCTAATAAAACATCTGCATTTTTCTTTTCAGTAATGTCCTTAGCCATAGAAATAACAAGCCTTCTGCCATCATTAAATATTCCTAAAGGTGAAGAACTAAAATCCCATACAATTTTATTTCCTTTGGTGGTCAAGATTTCATACTCCCCCTCCTCCACTTTTTTATTTAGATGGTATAGATTGTCAATATAATCTTTAATGTTTTTGCTTTTTTGCCCATAGGCTTTTTTTGTCCAATCATAAATCGTTGGGATTTCAGCATGTGAATATCCTGTTAATTCCGTCCAAGCTTCGTTTATGGTAATCACCTCGCCATCGTCTGCATGAATCATAATTGGAAAGGGTGATGCCATAATAGCTCGCTTTAATTTTCTTTCCCCTTCTTCGGCATCTTCTTTAGCTTCTATCAATTTTTTATTATTTCTGACGAGTTCTGCGTTTTGTGAATTCACCAAATCATTGATGTCATTTTTTTGAGCGATTTCAGTTTTTAGCCATTTTCTAATTAATAACATGAGAATAACCAAAGCGGTGATTAAATTAATGATTTTTGGGAAAAAAACATTTTGAGGTTGGGCTAAATAATTGAAAACACCAATAGGTATAAGACCTGAGAGTGAAGTATACCAAGCACCAAAGTAAAGGCTTTCAAAAAGAGACCGAAATGCATCTAGTGCTAAAATAATCAACAATAGCCTCAGTAATTTATCTGATGACGCTAGGGCTCTAGTTTTCTTAAAATAGAACACAAATATATATGCCCAAACCAATATGAGCGCCCAATAAATAATAGGTGTTAGATATTTGAAAAAGTCGGCTGTGCTCATATTTGTATTTTTGTCTATTATATATAATGACTGATTTTATAATATGCCAATTGGGTGCAAATAAAATTTAGCCAGAGAGAATAAGAAAAAGATATTATTCTAAATTATTGCATTATCAACCATTGCTATCAAAGATAATGAAAAGCTATCGTTTTACCAAATTTACATATGTATCAGTAAAACAGGCAGATAAAATCATGATATTATGTAGGCAAGAGTTTTCAATATGATAAAACTATAATTAGCATTTCCTCTCCTATAGGGGTGTTTTTAAATGGAGGAGGCCATCTAGATAATATATCAGCATGGTTTTTTCCATGAGGCTCCGGGTTTAAGATTTCTCATGACCAAGAAGTAATCAAAAGTAGTTCCATTATGCATATCATATTTTTGATCAGAAGCATTCGCCACCAGAAGCATTGGACTTAGGTATTTATATAGGCCCATTAGGGTATAAAGTGGTGAAGCCAAAAACTGACTTATGGGAAGGACGATAAACAAGCTAAAAAAACCTAAGAAACTCATTTTCATGAGGAGAATCCAAAGAATCATCAAGCCCATCATTAAAGAAAACATGATGAAGGACAATACCCATTGAAGAATGATATTCTGCTGATAAAATGGATTCATAAACTAGAGTTTCACTGGCATCATCTTCTTATTTTTTCGACTCTTTTCAGCCATAAATCCCATGACATGACTTTCCACGGAAGCATCTATGGTGGAGGTGAGTAGATCTGGATTTTGTTCTTTTACCGCTTTTATCCAATCGGTAACCAAAGCCCAGTCGCCACCACCATGACCACTGTTTTTATAATTCTCCACATCTTCCACATGAATATCCCATCTGTTTTTTTCTCCGGTGAGGAAATCGGTATGAACAAACTCATCCATATCACCAACGATATCACCCATAGAACCCATAATTCTTGTCCTACGTCCATGATAAGAAGTGAAAGCTTCCATGGAGAAATTGGCAGTTATACCCTCCTCAAATTCCATGGAACTCACATAATGATCGGGCTGGTCGTTATCCATATGATAAACGCAGCGTCCATAATTGGTGGTTTTCAATTGCTCTAATATAAACTCTTCTTTGTCATGTTCCTCCTCAGGAAAATCGAAGACATGAATATAAGTTCGGTCGCGATAATAAATTTTAAGAGCAGAGTATGGGCATTGACTTTCGACAGCACATCCATCGGTACATCTAGTGGTACTTCCTTCTGGAGCATTAGATTCCTTAAACCATTTTAAATTGCCATAGGCTGCAATACTGGTACAAGGTTGGCCAACCAACCAACGGAGGATATCCAAATCATGACAAGATTTCCCTAAAATGATAGGAGTAGTTTCTTTGGAATTATGCCAATTTCCTCTCACATAGCTATGCGACATATGAATATGTTGAATAGGTTCCAAATGCTGAATACTGATCAACTCACCTAGAACTCCAGAATCCACCATCTCTTTAAGCTTGATGAAATAGGGAGCATATCTGAGCACATGACAAACTGCTACGATTCTCCCTGTTTTATTGGCCAAAGCCAAAATATCTCGACATTCTTTCTCGGTGGGTGCAATGGGTTTTTCTAGAAGTATATCATAACCCATTTCCAAGGCTTTCATGCAAGGGCCATAATGCAAATCATCGGGAGTGGTGATGATGATGGCATCTGCGAATTTGGGTCTTTCGAAAACATGTTCCCAGGTTATGAATCTATTATTATCTGGAATATTGTGTTTTTTAGCATAACGCTCATTTCTAATGGGAATAGGTTCTGCCACTCCAATAATATCTAATTCTTTAGGAAAGGCTGTTGCATAATTCCCATAAACATTGCCACGAGCTCCTGCACCTAGGGTAATGGCAGTGATAGGATCTGTTGCCTCTGCATCGCCAAAAGGACGAATAGAAAGGGTTTTTTCATTGAATTCGTTTGCAGCAATAGCGCTTAAAGATGTTGCCATCAAAGGTAAGGCACCAGCACCTAATAGCATATTTTTAAGGGCTTGTCTTCTGTTGAGCTTGTTTTTCATTTGGCGCGATTTAGTATCCCAGTAGCAGGGAGATTAGGATGGTAAATATAGGAAATTTGAAGGTGTGGTGGATAAGTGATTTTACTATTATTGAAGACTATTATTGTCTTTTTTCATAAAGCTTAATAGCTTTTAGGTAGTTTTTGGCTCCTTTGGGACTTAGGTCGTAAATAAACCCATTGAGTCCTGGATAGACTCTGCCAACCCAGGCTACAAGACTATCCCGCCTAGGTTCCCATTTTTCAATATTGAAGTATATATATTCCAGAGTGTGAATTTTTGATATCTTATTTTTGTCGAATTCAAACCATACTTTGCATATTACTGCGGAATCTTGTAAAAAATCAATGCGTTTGCCTATTTTTGATTGTATGGTGAAAATGGAATCTTTATGATTTTGTATCTCCATCAGCTTATGTTTTGCATTAAACACAGAATCCCATTGAAATTGCTCATGAAAACCTTGTATTCCTTTTGTTAAAACAAAATCCATTTCCATGGTGATTAGACTATCGGATAAGAGACAAGAAATGCGATTGAAATCCCCAGAATTTAGGGCTTGGTAATAGGCTTTAATCAGGTCCTCCTCAGATGATTTCTTGTTTTTAATGGAGCAAGAAAAGGACATAAAAACGACAGCTAGTAATAATAGCATTTGTTTCATAGTTTTAGTTCTCCATATAATAAACAGTTTCCAAAAACTTTCCAAGGGGCTTTTCTTCTTCGGAGCTCATTTCTTTAATAACACCTCCCACAGTGATTTTTTCAGCGGGTAATTGTTCCGAGCCTCTCGCATGGGCAATAAAAAAGGATTCTAAGGAGGATTCATCTCTAAGTTCATAAACATCGTATTGATCGATGAGAGGAATCATAGAGAAAGTAGTGACTTCTCCAGTGCTGATGGGCATCATGATAAAACCCATGAAATCAGTTTTTGAATCGGTGAGTTTAGGAATGCCAGTAATGATAGCGTTGGACGAGAGTTGAGCCTTTTTATTGGCTTCAGAAGCTTGCAGATGCTGAGCTTTGTGTTTCTGATATTGTTTCTGTAGTCCGTCATCTAATTGAGACAAAACTCCTGCTTCCTCCTTTTCACTCAAAGCACTAATCGACATCTCCAGAAAAAGAATACTCTGCTGCTTGGATCCAAATATCCCTCCTACTTTTCCGAGCTCCGCCTGACTAATAATGCCATCCTCTGCTTTTGTTAGAATATTATAGAATCTCCCACCATTATCTAAGGATTTGAGGGCGGTATTTATGTTTTGATATGGGATTAGTTTTTTCATGGTTATGTTATTTACTATTTACCTCCACTTGTTAATTCGCTCTGTTTTATCTTCAAATTCCGAGGATAAAGAATTTATTCTGGATTGAAGCAAGATTTTTCTGCCTTCAATGGTTCTGGAGTAGATGAGTTCACAGGAACCCACAAGCCGCTTCCATTGTCTCTCAAAATACTCAGCTGTTTTTTTATTTCTGCCTATAATTTCAGGAACAGCATGATAGTCTTTTTGAGAAATGATCTTCAGGAATAAGCTTTTTCTGATGATTAAATACCTCGGATTGTCCACCGCAGCAATAATTTCGTGAAGCGATTTTATAAAAGTAGATTTTTCATAGCTTGTTCCTCCTTTGAGATGGCAATATATGGAGCCAAAGTCATTTAACGAAGCTATCACCTCTAATTTGGAGTATTCCGTATTTATTGTACCTGTTTTAATAAGTGATTCCAAAAGAGCCTCCCCAATTTGCTGTATATCTTTGGAGATATCTCTGTATTTAAAATATAAGCGAATGGTTTTATAGGTCTGTCTACCAAATATTATCACTCCCAAAATGCCAATATACATTAGGTATTGAAGCAAATCTTCTCGAGATTTAATATATCTAATCGATCGTCCTAAGCCATTAAATATGCTTTCTAGAAATCCGAAGATCGCAGAAACCAGCATAGCAATCATATTCGCTATTGTTTTATGATAATACAAAGACATGGTTTTTTTATACTCTTTACCTTCGGGGAATGGAACTTTTATTTGTTCTATTAATGAACTTCCATTTAAGAGCGCATCCTTCCATTTTTGCTTGAGTTGGTCTCTCTGTCCTGCTTTTTTAATGATTTCCTTATTGAAAGATTGAAGCTCAGCTGACCCAAATACTTCGGGTAAATGGATTCTATTTATTCCATTCTCTATGGTGGTTTCGGTTTCATTTGAAATGCCAACAAAAGATTTAAATCGCCTTTTGAGTAATTGAATATCATCACCGACTAGAAGAAACAATTCGCAAAATCTTTGTATCCACTGATTCCGAATAGATATAGTAGGAGCAAATATAAGCGTTGGTTTATTTAAACGAATAGCTACTTCGAGCCCAAGTACAGTTTTTCCAGAACCTGGAGGAGCAATAATATGCAGATGATTATCATCTAGCTGCTCCTCAAGATCATCAAGAACTCGTTGCTGATATCTTCTCCATTCGTATTTGAATTTTATATCTTTTGGAAACTCTTTCAATTTTCTTTGATTTATTTGAATCGAATAAACATTAAACTACTCTTTGTTTTTTTTAGATTTTAGTGCTTTCCCGAGCTCTCACAGAATACATATATGGAATTTTATCTCCATGTTTTTGATTTACCCATTTTCCTTTCTCTATTTCAACTAAATTGGGGAAACAATCATAGACTTGATATGGGAATTCATGGAGGAATTCTATGGAGAGGCCATTTGAAATTAAGCTATTCATTACTTCCCCCAGGCTATGATGCCATTCGATATGCTTTAGGTTATTACCGGAAACTTCTGATTTGTCGGTATAGGAACTCTCCACTTGAGTTTCGATGGGTTTTGATTTGAAATAGCCATTTTCAATTTCTGAATCCTCATTTAGGGTATAGATAAAGGGATGGAATTCCACCAGATGAAATACGCCATTGGGCTTTAAAAAACGATGGATAAGTTTTGCCCATTTGTCAAGATCATCCAACCAGTTTATGGCTCCATAAGAAGTATAAACAATATCAAACTTTTCGTTTAATACTTCTTCAATATCGTATATATTGGAACGAATAAATTGAGCAGTAAGGCCTAAATAATTAGACAATTCCTTGGCTTTTTGTATGGAGGTATCTGAAATATCTATACCTGTGACTTCAGCTCCCATTCTAGCAAGAGATAAGCTGTCCATACCAAAATGGCATTGAAGATGAAGGATTTTCTTTCCTCTGATATCTCCTAATTCTTCTAGCTCAATATGATTTAATGAGGATTTACCTTTCAGAAAACCTTCTATATCATAAAACCTCGAATCTGCATGCAGATTGGTTAACTCGTTCCAACTTTGTCTGTTCTCTTCGAAATTATTCATTTTTAGTACTTATATGATTTTAATTAAACCTTCGCCAAAGAGTGTGAATTATTTATTGAATAATTAATTTTCCTTTTTGAAAATAGTTTGAAGATTCTATATTTATAATATAGATACCAGGTTCTAAAGTTGAAATATTCAGTGATTTTGTTATGTTTTCTTGTGAAAATGAAAGTTGTCCCAATTGATTAAAAATCTGAATATTTTTAGATTTATCATGGCTGAAAACAATCTCACATTGTGCTGGATTGGGATAAAAACTAAAGAAATCAGGCTCTATATCGGTACTTATAGATTGACTACAGGAGCTCTCAATTTCTTCAATAGTATTACAACCATTCAGGTTGTTTTCTATAGTAAATGATATTGTTTCTTGTTCTAGAGCTAAACAAATACTATTGATATGACAACTTGATAGCTGCGGGTTTTCTTTAATTGTTAAAGAGCTTAATTCACTCAAATCAATATTTTGTAATGGACTAATATCGGATAAAAGTGTATTGTATTTTATGCTAAGTAAGGTGGTGATTGACTGAAGATTGCGTGCTCCTTCAATATCTGTTAAACTAGGATTGGACCAAAGTAATAAGTGAGTAGGTGATGAAACAATATTTTCTAAGCCATTCAAATTAGTAATTAAAGGCATATTCATAACATCAAGAGCTCCCCCCACAAAGGTAACATTGCTCAGTTCATCAATATTTTCAACAAGAGGAAGGCTGGCTACTTCTAAATAATCCCCAACATAACTTACATTTTCAATCCCACTTAAATTTTCTAATAATGGGCAAGTATCTATCCAAAATCCAGATTCAAAGGTGCTAATGTTTTGAAGACCATTTAAATTAGTGATATCATCTCCCATGATCATTAGATTACCTTCTATTGTTGTGCAATCAGGGTGATTTATTAAAAAATTATCAATATCAGCTTGTGTGCTAAAATAGTTGTCACCTGGGAGACAGGATTGAGAAAATGCAGAAATGGAAAATACTAGAAATGAGAGATAAAGGAATGCTTTTTTCATGTTTTGTTTGTTTTGATGTTATGATTTAAATTATGGCTTTTATTGGCAATATCTGCTATTTGTTTATACCAAACGAAATTACAAATAATATATTAAACACTTAAGCAGTTTGTTAAGTTTGTCATGTAATATGAGATTTTTTAAATTTCTACAGGGATCTGTTTTGCTAAAAAGGCAAACACGTCTTCATTGTTTTGTGACCTTTGTGCCTCCTCTGTGTCTTTTGTGTAACAGCTATTACACAGCGTTTTTCAAAGATTTCTCAAAGAATCACAAAGTTGAGAATTCTTGTTGCTTAAACATTTCATATTCTCAATATGCAAACATCTAGTGGAGCTTGATCTGATTTTGCTTAGATAATTCAATTGATTATTATAATTTTCACTAATATTACATCCTCAATAAACGCATCTATGAAATCCATAATCAATTATTCAGCTGCCCTTCTATTGTCCATTATTCTAATGGGATGCTGTGAACAAAAAGAAACTGAAGAAATAAGCCAAGAAATGGCAAAAACAGTCATAGACTTGAGGAAAGTGGAAAGTATCTACGAGGATATTAAAGTAGAATATGCCAAGCTTCGCCCTAAGGTGATTATGCCTGCCGAAGGTTATTTGAAATACCCTTACCTCATTCCAGCGGGTTTTTATAAACAAATGTGGGATTGGGATGGTTTTTTTATGGGCAATCATTTTATCAGTCAGAATCAGCCAGAGTATATGAAGTATTGGGCTCTGAATTTAATAGAAGGCGTAGATGAGGAGGGTTATGTTTCGGGATGTGCCACCACAAAAGGCCCCCGTCCTATCTTTGGGAAATTCTCCATGAAACCTTTTCTGTCACAGGGTGTTTTCCTCGCCTCACAGAAAATGGATGATTTTAAATGGGTTGAAGAGCATTATGAAGCTTTGATGAAGGTCTTAGAATATAGAGATCAAACCCAATTCGATACGGTGTACGGTTTATATTATTGGGATAATGCCATGCAAAGTGGCGCCGATAATAATCCTGCCATGAATTATTTCTGGAAGGAAGATCATCGCTCTTTCCTTTCTTGTGATGCCAGTACTTTTAGCTTAAGAGAAATAGAAGCACAAGCATTAATAGCAAAGAAATTAGGTCATGATGAAGATGCAGAAATGCTTAAGGCTAAAGCTCAAAAACTAAAGAAAGCCATCAATGAGCAGCTCTGGTGTGATGAGGATAAGATGTTTTATAATATCGATAGAGAGATCGGTGATTTCTATAAAAGGGTGAGCTATTCTTGCTTTGTGCCTTTGCTACATAAGATTCCTTCGAAAGAAAATGGTAGGGCCATGATTGAGAAGTATCTTATTTCGGAGGATCACATGAAAGCAGCTTATGGCTTTAGAACCTTATCTAAGCAAGATCCGGATTATAATAACAAAAATATTATTGTTCCTTTCTCCAATTGGCAAGGTCCTGTTTGGCCCATTGCCAACTATATTTACTCGGTAGGCTTGAAACATTATGGCTTCGAAAACGAGTTGGCTTGGCAAGCCCAAACACTCGGTCAACTCATGCTTACAGATCTAAAAGAATGGGGAAGTCTGCACGAAAATTATCATGCCGATACTGGAGCTCCTTTAGCCCCCTCCTCCGATCACGTGGATAAAGACGGTAAGTTCGTTGGTTTTATCAGCTGGAATTTATGTGTTGAAAATATGTTGGCTGGTGTTGTGGATGACGAGTGGATGCTTTTGGAAATTGATAAATAGATCAGATTTATTTATCTCATTCGTTTTTAAAAGAATGCCCTTTAGTGTTTCAGTTTCTGCAAATTTTGTGGTTCGAAGTCGGGAGTATGAAGCTAGAAGTAAATCTGCTTCGGGCTTCCAACGTCTAACTTCCAACCATATTTAGGTAATTATTATATCGAATTTTATTCGTAAAACACAACCTATGATAATTCAGTCCATAGTGGCTTTTTAGCTATCTGAAAACATGCTATAAATAATTCATCATAGCTGAAAGGAAGATCACGATGATTCCAAAAAGGAAGGATATTCCTGCCAGTTTCATTTGTTTGCCTTTCAAAGACATCAACTCTGGTGATGGTCCATTCACAGCCAATTTAGCTGCTTTTGGGCTTATGATTTCAAAATTAATAATGGCAAAAAGAGCCAATAGACCCACAAAAACATGCTTAATAAAGCCTACTGTTTCCCAAGAGGTATCAAAATTGATAATGGCTACATAATATTCGCTGGCAATCTTCATGGGGATTCCAGTGATAAAGAGAATCGCTAAAGAAACATAAACTAAGACTCTCACCCTTTTAAAAAGAACAGCCATAAACTTTCCAGCAGTAACGGGATCCAGAGTTTTTGATACGGTAGGCATCAAAATTAAAACATTGAAAAACATTCCACCTATCCATGCAATGGTAGCCATTAAATGGAAAAAATCTAAGATAATTTGTAAAACTGGGTGATCTATCATAATCAGGTTTTTTTAAGGCTGAAATATACAAAATTCATCTTTACATAGAGCCTGATTTTTAAATTTCTAATCACTAATTGAAATATTTGTCAGATGAATTTGAACAGCTTTTCTGTTTAAGAAACTTTTTCCTTGATAAGTATATTTTATCATTACTTTTATACACCAATTCACAAGCCATGAAGAAAATTTTCTTTCTCTCTTTTTTAGTACTAAATATCATTGCTTCCGCCCAGCTTCAGCGTCATAATCCTCATGGATTTGAAACACCTATCAAAGATGTTAATACCGATTGGTATCCTGTGGAAGATCCAAATTACGATGTACTTTTCTATCATATTGATGTGGAAATAGCTGTGGATTCTATTTATATAAGTGGGGAGGTTAAATTCCTGATATCTTCTAATATTGATAATTTGAATAGCCTAATGGTGGATTTAGATCAAACTTTCGATGTGGAATCTATCTCTTTTCCAGTATCTAATTATACTTTTGAGGATAATGTGTTATATCTTCAACTCGAGAACACTTATCAAACTGGTGATACGCTGTCTTTTCGTATTCAATATTCTGGTCATCCCGAAATGCCCGGAGGATATAAAGGTTTGAGATACGAAACCCATGATGGAAACCAACCTATTATTGCCAGTCTTTCCACTCCATATTTAGCACATTCTTGGTGGCCTTGTAAAGATGGAACCAGTGATAAATGTGATTCTCTGTATATGGATATCACAGTAAAAGATACCATTATCGACGATTTACAACTGATAGCTTTATCCAATGGTTTACTGGTGGATGAGTATACAGATGGAGTGATGAGAACCTTTAAGTGGCAGCATAAATATCCCATTATTCCTTATTATATCATGGTGGCTATTTCTAATTATGAGCACTTTCAGCAAGATTTTGAAATGGATGACATGAGCTTTCCTTTGGATTATTATGTTTTTGAATCGCATTTAGCTAATGCCCAAAATGGGGTGAGTGAGATGCCTGATGCCATGGCTTTTTTTAGTGAAATATTTGGACCCTATCCTTTTTCCGATGAGAAGTATGGAATGACACAATTGGGTTATTATGGTGCTATAGAAAACCAGACCAATACCATTACCAATAATATGTCGCAAGATTGGTTAGATGTATCGGTTCATGAGTTGGCTCATCAATGGTTTGCAGATTATATCACTTGCGAAAACTGGCATCATGGCTGGGTAAATGAAGGTTTTGCCAGCTATGCCGAAGCTTTGTATTTTGAACATAGAGATGGATTCGAAGCCTATCAAAGTTATGTCATAGACTTTGAGTTTTATAATTCGGGCACTTTATATATTGATGATATTAGCGACCCCTTTAGTGGTGTTTTTCGTCCCATCATTTATAATAAAGGAGCCTATGTTTTACACATGCTGCGAGGAGTTTTAGGTGATGAAATGTTCTTCAATGTCATCTACGAATATGCCACCAACGATAATTTCAAATATGGCTGGGCCAATACCGAAGATTTTCAAAGCGTATGTGAGGAGGTCTCCGGAGAAGATTTAGACTATTTCTTTGAGCAATGGATTTATGATGAGCGCTATCCCAAATACAGATATAATTATTTGAGTTCCACGAACCTAACAGAAGTGATCATTCAGCAATCACAAGGGCTTTTGGGCTGGAGAGAAATATTCACTATGCCCTTAGAAATTTACTTTCAATTTGAGGATGGTAGCGATACCATAGTCAGCGTTTTTAATGATGAAATAGAGCAGCATTTTGCTTTCAACTTTGAGCAAGAAGTCATAGATATGGAAATAGACCCGGGTTCTTGGGTATTATGTACTAAGGTTTTTGATTCTAATATTATTGTGGGAAATCAAGAGTTTGAAGAGCTTGTTTTCCGGGTATTTCCAAATCCCAGCGAAGGAAGTTTTACAATTCAGTTGGACGGATCATTTAGGGGTAAAAAGGTATCTTTAGTTATCTTTGATCTTAATGGAAGTGAAGTTCAAAATCAAGAAGTGAATTCAGCAAGTATTTCTGTTCAAGGACTTAAAAAGGGGATTTATCTTTTAAAAATATCAAGCAGCAATATAAACCATTCTAAAAAGCTAATAGTCTATTAGAGTTTTTTAAAACTTCATAACAAGCCCAATGCCAGAATTGGTATTTTCCAGATGAAAAGAAACTTTAGCTTCTTCCGTAGTTTCAAGTAAATCATTATTGTAAATGTCTACTGCATTAAGCGCTCGTTTCTTAAAAGCAGAGCCCAGTGGTATTGCAATAATCACTAATCCTGCTCCTATTCCGGCTAATGCCCAATTGGGTTCTCCTCCTCCTAAGGACGTTCCTAATGGCCAGCCTATTAAGAAACCGCCAGCATAACCCAATATCATACTCATATCGCGGTTTCCCCTTGCGGCTTTAAATTCGAGCCTGGCCTCGGGATGACTAGCAAATATCTGGTCTAGTTGAGGAACGGTTAAGACTTCGCCATGTTTCTTTAAAGGAAATCCTCTCAAGGAGTCTTTAACAATAGGTTCATTAGCTGTTTGGGCTTTTATTTGATCAGGATTGATTAGAATCAAGCAAATAAGGATAAATAGAAAATAAGATAATGTTTTCATCATTGATAAATTTAATATATGCGATGACAAATATAATACTTTTAGGTGCATAAGCAAATTTTATAAGAAAGTGCTCTGTTTGATAATCCGATTCTTATGTTTTCTATATTTACCCTCGAATTAATGGTCTTATTATGAAAGCAAAATGGATACTTTATATTTTAGGAATTTCTATTCTATTACTGGCTTGCGAACCAGAACAGAAAAAGTCAGAAACCTATTACCCTGAAAATATTTTAGATTATTCAGCCAATCCACTGGACGCAAAAGATAGAAACCATTTGGCATTTTCTGATCAAGGAGCTTGGTTTGCTTATGGCTTTCCAACTGTTTCGCAGAATTATGGTGGGTTTTCTGGGCCATTTCTAATGACACAAGAAAATGGAGTTTGGAGCAGTTCTGTTTTGGGTCAGTTGACACTTCTTGAAGTAAAAAGCAATCAAGTTTTAGATTGGAGTAAATTTGTGGCCAAGCAGCAAAGCTATCCAAGTCATTTAGAGCAGATATATGAAAACGAGCAATTGAGCATAGAACAAAAACTCGTCTTCTCATCTGCTCATACCGCTATCATTACCAGTAAAATCACCAATATGGGAGAAAGACATTATGCTTTTCAAGCCATGTTCTCTGGTGAAACCTATCTCTCTTCTCTTCGTTTTTCGGAGGAAGGTTCTATAATAAAAGCCTCCTCCGATTTATCAGAAGCCAAGGGATATATTGAATCCTGGAATAGTGAAATCAGTCATCGGGTGGTCAATGATTCCTCTTTTATTTTAATGCTAGAAAGCGTAGAATTATCTCCTGGGGAGTCTGCTGAAATAGTGATGTCCCAATCTTTTATATTTCCAGAGTATGATTGGAAAGTAGAGCATGAGAAAATTGCCGAACAAGTTAAAGAGGTGAATGGAGTTTTCCAAGTCAGAATAAATGAGAAGCAAGAGCAATTGCAATGTATCTATGATAAACTAGATACTTCTTATCAAAAAGATGCCTTTAAAAACCTCGTCGCTAAAACTCATTTGACTCTACAAAACAATTGGAGAGTTCCAGCTGGGGAGTTAAAACATAGCGGACTTTTTCCGAGCTATCATTATGAATGGTTTCATGGGTTTTGGGCTTGGGACAGTTGGAAACATGCAGTAGCATTGGCGAAATATGATCCAGAACTTGCGAAAGAACAAATCAAAGCCATATACGATTATATGGATGAAGCCGGTTTTATTGTAGATTGTATTTATCGAGATACCAGTATAGAAAAGCACAATTATAGAAACACTAAAGCCCCGCTTTCTGCATGGGCCGTTTGGAAAGTTTATGAGCAAGATGGGGACTCGAGTTTTCTAAAAGAAATGTATCCTCAACTTAAAAAGCAGCATGAGTGGTGGTATAAAAACCGTGATCATGACCAAGATGGATTATGTGAATATGGCTCAACAGATGGGACTTTAATAGCTGCCAAATGGGAAAGCGGAATGGATAATGCGGTTCGTTTTGACGACAGTGAGATTCTGAAGAACTCCGAAACGGCCTATTCTCTTAATCAAGAAAGCGTGGATTTAAATGCTTATCTCTATGCTGAGAAAGTCTATTTGTCTCGAATGGCCCGTGAACTGAGTTTTATTGAAGATGCTCATAAGCTAAATGCTCAGGCCGAATTACTAAAATTACAAGTTCAGAATCAATTCTACGATCCTCAAACGGGTTGGTTTTACGATACTTCTATCGATGGTAAAGAATTTGTAAAAGTGATGGGTTGTGAAGGATGGATTCCACTTTGGGCTACTATAGCAACGGAATCACAAGCTGCTGCTATAAAAGAAAATATGATGAATGAGGACTATTTTAATATGAAGGTTCCGCTGCAAACCTTAAGTGCGGCTCATGCCAAATTCAAACCCGAAGGTGGCTATTGGCGAGGTCCGGTTTGGCTCGATCAAAGCTATTTTGGAATTAAGGCGCTTAAGAATTATGGTTTTCATGAAGAAGCTTTGGAGCTCACACATAAACTCATTTATAATGCTGATGGGGTTTTTACCAAAGGAGCTTCTATCAGAGAAAATTATCAACCTATCACAGGGAAAGGATTAGAGTCCGAAAGCTTTAGCTGGTCGGCTGCACATTATATTTTGATGATGCTTGAGGAATAAAATGATATGATGAATAAAAAAAATAGCCAGTAGAATACTATTCCACTGACTATCCATCATCACAAAAATCAATTCAAATTCGCTTATTTCTTTCGTTTGGGTTTATTTTGTTTACCCTCCTTCATGTAATTTTCAAACTTGTTTTGTTGCTCTTCACTCAAAAGTGCTTTTACCTCCTTTTCAAAAGAAGATTTAAGGGCATCCATTTCTTCTTTTTTTGGCTTTTCCTTACCCGAAGTTTTATCTTTTACCTCATTGAAATGGCTTTGATAAACAGCCAAAATTTCTGTTTCTTGTTTGTCGGATAATTCCAACTCTTCAGCAAGCTCATTTACCATTTTCTTGACTTGTTTCTCATTTGGAACAGGTGGTTTTTGCGGCCCATCTCCTTTTGGTGCTTGAGCAAAGGTGATTCCTGAAAATAACAATACAATACTGAGTGCTAAAACGCTTAATATATTCTTCTTCGATTGTTTCATTTTTCTGTTTTTTAGATGTTTATTTCTTGTTTTCATTGCAAATATAAAGCAGGAGCTCAGGGAATAAAAAGATAATCGACCGTTTGATGTTTTTCATCTATAGAAAGCCATATTTAGAAGATGAGTAAGAGATGTGATGTGAGTTATATAGGGTCTTAAAAGATATAAATTAATAATCCATACTATTGTTTCCTGTATTTAATTACTTTTGAGGAAATTTTAAAACATACGATTATGGCAAAGAGTCAAGATGCAAAGAAGAATGTAAAGAAAGAAGCTGCTAAAACTCCAAAGGAAAAGAAAGCAGAAAAGAGACTTAAGAAATCTCAGCAATTTTAATCAGGATTTTATTATTTTAAATATAAGGCATCATTTTTTGATGCCTTTTTTTGATTACGAAATTTGCCAATGGAATTATACTTGATCCCCTGTTTTTAAAAGATGGGAATTTAGATGTGAAAGCCTTAAAATGAGGACTATGAATGTTATTGGTATTGATTAATAATAGGCAAGTAAACCTTATCTTTTAGCTCCTCATATTCCTTTTTGCACTGACTAAAAGTTGTTATTCCTCCTCCGCTTTTAAAGACAACTTGTTCATCCTGTTGTTCCAAGTATCGAATCATAACTGCGCTGTCTAAGCTTTTCCCATCGAAATAACCAAATACACCAGTATAGAAACCTCTATCATAGTTCTCAGCCTCACTAATCACTTCTAATGTTTTCTTTTTAGGTGCTCCACAAATACTTCCGGCAGGTAGAAGCTTAAAAAAGTGATGGCCTAGTTGATCAAAAAAGTCAATATCAATATCACCTCTAATCTCACTGCTCACTTGTAATAGGTTTTTATGGGAAGTCTTCACCTCTGTAAGGAATCTGAATTTTTCTACTCTCACATTTTTACTCACCATACTCAAATCATTCCTAATCAAATCAACAATGGTGTGATGTTCCGCTGTTTCTTTTTCATCCTCTAAAATGCTCTGCTGAGCATTAGGAATAGCAGCATCTATGGTTCCTTTCATGGGGTATGATGAAATTTCGCCATCCTCTATCTTTACAAAAATCTCAGGAGAAAAAACCACGAGTTTATCTTTAATCCAAAGCTTATATGGGGCCTGAGCATGCTGAAATATCTGTTGAAAAGATAAGTTGGTATTTATCTTTGAAGGCTTAGTTAAATTGATCAGATAAGTATTGCCAAAGTCTAAATGGGATTTTGCAATATTAAAGGATTCACTAAACTCAGAAAAGGCAATACATTTTTTTTCAAAGACTATGGATTCAGGCAATTCGATTTCTTTTGGAAATAAAAATGATTTCAAGGGAGTTTGAAAATGAATACCAGAAGAAGTTAAGTCTTCCTTAGCAATCAATATGTTTTCTCTATGATCGAAGGACAATACAAAAAGAAATGGTTTCCTTTTTCTACCCCATTCATTCATCTGCAATATTGCTTTTTCTTTACTATAAAGCTTCATCCTCATTAATTTTGCCCTACACTATTCAGCTGCGAAGATATTCAAATAACTTATGAAAAAGCTGATTCTTATTTATCTTTTCTCAGTCTTTTAATGCATGATAGGTCTATATATTTCCTAATATTGCAAATAAATAAATGCTCGGTGAAGAAACTTTTGATATTAGATAATTATGATTCCTTTACCTATAATTTGGTACAATTGGTTGAGCAACACCAAGGGTGGGATTTTGATGTTATTAAAAATGATAAGATTAAACTAGAAGAAGTGCTAGACTATGACAAGATTTTGCTTTCTCCTGGTCCTGGATTACCTTCAGATGCAGGTATCATGCCCCAATTAATAAAAGAATATGCGGCATATAAATCTATTTTAGGAGTATGTTTAGGTCATCATGCTATTGCCGAAACTTTTGGAGGTTCTCTTTTTAATTTCGATCAACCTATACATGGTATCAAACGAAAAGTAGATTTACTTATAGAGGATGGTATCTTTGAAAACATCCCCAAAATTTTTGAGGTAGGACTTTATCACAGCTGGGCCGTCAATAAAAATGATTTCCCAGAAGATCTAGAATTAGTCGCCCTAAGTGAAAAAGGAGTCATTATGGCCTTAAGACATAAAACTTACGATGTGAAAGGAGTTCAATTTCATCCAGAAAGCATTATGACGCCCTTGGGTAAAGAGATGCTCTGGAATTGGTTAAATCAATAATGATGCATAAGAGAATAGAAATCCATAGTTCTAGACTCCTCCTTCGAGAAATTGAATCATCGGATACTTCAGCGATTTTTATGTATAGATCTGATGCACAAACCAATCAATATCAAGGATGGATTCCTGAAAAGCTGGAGGAGGTTAATGATTTTATTGAGCATAAAATTGCGAAAGAATTCAATCGATTAGGTACTTGGTTTCAGTTGGCAATAGTTTTAAAAGAGTCAAATAAGTTGATTGGTGATCTTGGAATGCACTTTTTGGAGAATGACGCAGTTGAATTGGGTGCTACCATTGCTCAAGACTATCATGGTAAAGGATATGCTACAGAAGCACTAAAAGGGGTAATAAATTATCTGTTTAACAAAGTTGATAAACAAAAGATAAAAGCATCGGTAGATCCTCGGAATTTAGCCTCTATTGCCATGATAGAAAAGTTAGGCTTTAAGAAAGAAGCCCATTATAGGAAAAGCTTTTTCTTGAGAGAAGAATGGGTGGATGATGTGATTTATGGATTAACTAAACAGCTCCATTTCGAGCAGAAATAATAATGCAAATCGATAAGTTTTCAACACTTAATCCGCCAATTTAATTTTGGCTTCAATGGCAGATGTAGAATGGCCAGGAAGGAATTCTAAGGTTTTTACTTGACCACCTTTTGCCATTACAATATCATAACCCACTATATCTTCAGCATTATAATCGGCGCCTTTGACTAATACATCGGGTTGTACTTGTTTGATTAAATCGTAGGGAGTATCTTCGTTAAAGTAAATGACTAAGTCCACAAACTCTAATGCAGCCATTATATGGGCTCGTCCAACCTCATCCTGAATAGGACGATGTGGCCCTTTTATTCTACTTACCGAATCATCTGTATTTAAACCAATGACTAATACATCGCCATAATCTGCAGCCTTTGACAAATACTCAATATGCCCACGATGAATGATATCAAAACAACCATTGGTAAAAACAATTTTCTTGTTCTCACTAGCCCATTTTTCTATAACCTTCTCCAGTTGTTTCTGGTCTTGGATGATTTTATTTCTTATTTTGCTTAGGTAAATCATTAAGTGGTTTTCTTTTATTCAAAAGTAATAAAACATAGCTCACTCCACCAGCCAATAAAATAATGAGGGTTTGTGCTGCATGATTTGCCGTAGCATAGGCAGCAGCAGCATAGGAAGGAATATCGTATAATTGAGTGAATAATTCAGTAACAATGAAATGGTAAGAACCAATTCCTCCAGGAGTTGGAGCCACTATTCCTAGGCTTCCGATAGCTAGTACAGTGAACCCATCAATAATATTTAATAGTGAGGTTTCTTCGAAAGAATAAAAAGGTAATATGATCATTCCTAAGTAAAGCAACCAAATCATAAAAGTATTGAATAGAAATATCATTTTATTTTCTAATTTGGCAATACTTTTCATCCCTGACCATATTCCGTTTAAGAAAGCTTCTATCTTACTATACAGCATAGTCGTTTTAAAATATGGTCGTAACTTTCTAAATATCAATACCCCAACTCCTATGATAATAATAATAATCCCACTTAGAATAAGAATAGCATTCAAATCTCCAGCGTAGCTTCCCATCATAGGGCTAATGATGACTTTATTAATAAAACCACCAATTAAATTAATTTGAAACAATACGATTCCCGCAATGATAAGAAGCAAAACAATCATATCGAATACTCTTTCTGTGATTACCGTACCAAATAAGGTGTTGAAGGGAATATTGTCTTTCTTACTCAAAACTACACAACGCGAGACTTCTCCCATTCTAGGTAAAGCAAGGTTGGCTAAATAACCAGTCATTACTGCATAAAAAGTTGTACTAGCTTTAGTTTGATAGCCTACAGAATTAATCAATTGATTCCATCTTAAGGCTCTAAAAAAATGACTCGCCAAGGCTAAAAACATGGAATAAATCAACCAAGAATAATCGGCTTTTTTTAACTCTGACCAAATATCCTCTATATTTATATTGCGAAATGCAAGATATAAAAGGACAATACCCAATACTAGAAACATTAGATATTTAAATATTGAGAAAAGCTTATCTTTCAAACTAGTGGGGGATTTTATTGTTATCATCGGGGAAAATGATAAGAGGCTGATGTTTTTTTGCTTCTTCAAATTCCATACTGGCATAGGAAACAATAATAATTTTATCATTAACGGCCACCAAACGGGCTGCAGCACCATTGATACCAATAATACCACTTCCTCTTTCACCTTTTATCACATAAGTATCTAAACGATTACCATTGGTGATATTATAAATGTGTACTCTCTCATTTTCGATGAGGTTTACAGCATCCATCATATTTTCGTCAATGGTAATACTACCAATGTAATTGAGGTTGGCCTGTGTGATGCCAACGCTGTGAATTTTCGATTTTAAAACATCTATACGCATAGTGGCGCAAAATTACAAAATTTTTATTTGTATTCAACACCATGTGTAAATTGTATATGCCTGAAAATTAAATAGTAAGAAGCTTTTAACAAAAACTATAGTTCTAAATGGACTCTGTATTCTCTTGAATAGCCTCCTCAGAGAGAATATAAAAAGTCTATTTTTGCTAAAAAAACAAATGGAGGAATTTAAAAGAAAGATTAGTGAATCTCCTGGAATGCGTTGGGGAATTTTAATCCTAGTGGGTTTTATACTCTCGGCTAATTATTATTTCTACGATGCCTTTTCTACACTTAAAGATCAGTTGATGTCAGAGTTTGGCTATAGCAATACGCATTATGGTTTATTTGTTTCCTTCTATTCCATTCCCAATACTTTCCTATTGATGGCAGTGATTGGAGGTGTGGTTTTAGATAAACTCGGAATTAGAAGAACGGGATTCATCTTATCTTCTTTATGGCTTTTGGTGCCATGCTTACCGCCTACGGTGCTTCCGATTATTATAGAGAGGGTGGATTTACTCATGGTCTTTTCTCTTCTATTCTTCCAAACTATTCTCCCGAATTAAAAATGATGTTATTGGGCCGATTCTTCTATGGCTTGGGTGCCGAAACTAGTATTGTAGTGATCAGTAAGATATTAGTGAAATGGTTTAAAGGTAAAGATTTAGCCCTGGCCTTTGGATTGAAAGTAGGTTTTGGTCGTCTAGGAACATTCGCAGCTTTGCAATTATCTCCACGTATTTCTGATGGTGGAGCCCATTTAAGTACCGCCATTTGGTTTGCTGCCGTTCTTGTTTTGGCGGGATTATTAGCCTTTATGGTTTATATGCTGCTTGATACTAGGTATGATAAGGAAGTCCAAAGTGCTCAGGTAAAAGAATCTAAGGAAGGGTTTAAAATGTCTGATATAGGCAAAATATTGACCAATCCTGCCTTTATCTATATTGCACTAATATGTGTCACTTTTTACTCAGCAGTATTTCCGTTTTTAGCTTTTGCTCCCGATTTATTTCTTAATAAATTTGGTTTATCCAGTATTGAAAGTGGAGAGATCACCTCATTATTGCCTCTTGGTACCCTGATTTTTACTCCTGCTTTTGGCTTTTTAATTGATAGATATGGAAAAGCTGCTACCGCAATGATTTTTGGAGCCTCACTCCTTGTACTCATTCATCTAAATTTTGCTTTCACCGATTTTGCGCCTCATTTTCCCATGATATTATTAGGGATTTCATTCTCTTTAGTTCCGGCAGCCATGTGGCCCACTATGGTGAGATTGGTTGACGAGAAACAAATAGGAACGGCTTATGGATTGATGTATTCCATTCAGAATTTGGGACTATTTGCCTTCCCAATACTTTCTGGACTTATATTGGATTATACCAATCCTGGAAATCCAGAAACCCTTAACTATACTCCTACTATGCTCATGTTTGCAGGCCTTGGTTTATTGGGTTTATTCTTTGCTGTTTTATTGAAAGTAGAAGATAAAAGAAAAGGTTTTGGAGTTGATTTGGCATTGAATAAAAAATAATAGCTTTGCAGCTTCCATATTCTGAGTTTTGCAAAATATTGAACCGAAAAAAATGAAAAGTCCTAAAATTTTAATCCTCGATTATTCTATTGATCAATTTGAAACACCTTTAATAGAAAGCTGTTTTGAAGAAAACATAGAAACTCAAACTTTCCATATTCAAACAGAGGATTCTTTTCCGGAGAATTGGGAAGAGATGAGTTTTACTCATATCATCCATTCTGGTTCTACACTTTCTATAAATGATGTTTCCCCATTTACTGAGAATGCTGTGGCTTTAGTCCAAAAGGCATCCGAAATGAAAATTTGGCAGATGGGTATCTGTTATGGTCATCAACTTTTGGCATTGGCTATGGTGGGTAGGCATGCAATTCGTCCAGCTTCTAAAGGTTTTGAAGCAGGTTGGGAAAAAGTTTATTTTCTAGATTCTGCGGCGAGTCTATTAGGAGTAAAAGGAGAAGAGGATGTTTGGCAACACCATTTCGATGAAGTTGTGGAGCTTCCCATTTGGTCGGAGCTTTTGGCCACCAATGGACATACACATATTCAAGCATATATCAATTATGAATCTTGTGTTTTAGGAACACAGTTTCATCCAGAATTTGATTTGGAAAAAGGAAACGCATTTTTTAGATCAGATCGTAAAAACTTGGTGAAACTTGGAGTTGATGTGGATGAAATTCTGAGAGGAGAACCAAGTTTTAATTCTAAATTAGTTATCTTTAATTTCTTCATGAAGGTAGGTTTATGAAGAATCTGAGTATCTAAAAGGCATAACAAGTCCTGAAAAGAGTTGATATAAAATTTATTTATTATTGTTACTGGTAAAGAAAGCAAGTAATAGTGATGGGATTTTCTATAACAGTAGTATGTAAAGATCCTAACGTAGTAGAACTTTGATGTGCCTTGTAGGTTCACAATCCCCGACTACTAATTTAGGCTATGAGCAGTCAATACTCGCAAAACAATTTGGATAATAACAAACACGTTTCAAAATTAAGTACTGGAAGAAATATCTATATGAAGTGCATTTAAACCAATATTTATGTATAATTAAAACGTCATTATGTACAGTCATAATAATAGCCTACATTTGCAGTTCATATAAAAAAAATAAGATGAGTAACGGAACAGTAAAGTTTTTCAATAATTCTAAAGGATTTGGGTTTATTACTCCTGAATCAGGTGAAAAAGATGTATTTGTACATGTTAATGGCCTAATTGATGAAATAAATGAAGGTGACAAAGTAAGCTACGATGTAGAAGAAGGTCCAAAAGGAATGAACGCAGTTAAAGTTAGAGTAGTTTAATCTACCCCTTTAAGCATATTAAAAAAAGCCTGTCAATCATGACAGGCTTTTTTATTTCTCTGGATTTTCTGTTTAATTATATGGAATGTCGCTCCGGAATACTATTTAAATAATTATGGTCGAGTCTTTCAATCATTGCATCTACTCTTTGTATTGATTTTTCTTTATCTCTGGGTAGCAAAGAATCAAAAGGCACTGTATTAATGCCATGAATACCTAGATATTCAGTTTCTATTTCAATTAAATCAATGAGTTTTTTCTGTTCTTCTAGTACTTCGAGTTCTGTTGCAAGCTGATAAACTCCTTTCTCTATATCATGAGCAAGTGGACTACCACCATTAGCTCCTAAGGTAGTAGGAACTATTCCTATGGGCTTGGTTTCGTTAATGAGTTTTGCTGTAGCTATGGCATTTTCCATACCTTTTCCACTGCCAGCAGCTCCAAACATAAATCCAAAGAAAAAATCGATTCCTGCTTTATTTAGTCTTTTTAATTGCTCTTGTGAATCCTCTAGAGAAGCTCCTTTATTGAGATATTTTAAGGTCTCAGCATGTCCTGTTTCTGCACCTACCCAAAGGTCATTAATTCTCAAATCTCTTAATTCTTGTAATTCTACGTTTGTTTTTCCTTTGATATTGCTGACAGAGGCGTACATGGTAATGGTTTCTACTTTGGGCAAGTATTTATGGATTAATTCAGCAATGGGTTTGAGTCTTCTAGCAGACAAAACAAAAGCATCACCATTTACTAAAAATACTCTCCTTACATTTGGGTGCTGCTGTTTTGCTTCTTGTAAATCTCTTTCTATTTGGTCCAGTTTTTCCATGGAAAATTGAACATCGCGGTACATGGTACAAAAAGTACATTTATTATGTGCACATCCTACAGTAACCTGAAGCAAAAGGGTGTTGGCTTCGTAAGGTGGGCGGTATATTGGTCCTGTATATTTCATTTTTAAATTGATTTTTATTTAATGGTGATACTTGAATATTATAATTATTGTGCAGAATTGAATGATAATTAGCATTTCAGAGGCATATTATTCTTATTCAAGATCAAATTAAGGTATTTACTTTCGTAAATGATACTGATTGAAAAATAGATGCTCTTTATGGCGAAGAAATTCAGTTCTTTAAGGCTTTATGTAGTTTGTGTTAAGCCAGCATGATTATAGGATGAACACCTTTGAAATTACTCCTGAATCAGTTTCTCCGTCTCGCTAATTAAGCTCGTAATAGCCGCTTCATCATAAGCAACGGGATGTGCTTGAGCAAACATGGCATTGTCATTATCGTAGTATTTACCCGTAAGGCCTTTATGCTCCTCCGAAAGGGCAAGATCATATAAGATATCTGTGCCTTTTTCTGCAGGTGACCAATATTGCCCATAAGCTTCATTGGCCATTTTGGTATTGAGTAAAGAGCCTGGGTTTACAGCTATGACGCTGATGGCTTTTTGTTCTTTTGCCAAGCGCATGCTCCACATGGTAAGGGCTAATTTACTCTGTGCATAGGCCTCGTTTACTGAGATACTTGTGTGGCCTTTTAAAGCTTCTAAAGAAACTGGAGCTTGAGCGGCTGAACTTAGGTTGATGATACGTGCTTCGGTCCCTTTCTCTAATAGAGGAATCAATTCCTTGGTGAGTAGGTAGGGAGCGAGATAATTCACTACAAATCTCAAATCGAAGCCCTCCTCATTTTTTGCGATAGGGCTTTTAAAAACTCCAGCATTATTAATGAGAATATCGATTTTGCTGACTTTATTTTTTATCTGCTCGACCATATTTCGTAGCGAAGATAAATCAGAGAAATCGGCAACAAACTCCAATAAGTTGGTATTATTGGTTTTGGCTTTTATTTCAGTGCTAAGTGTTGTAAGTTTTTGGGCACTTCTACCATGTAAAAGCAAGGTATGACCTTCTTGAGCTAGTTTAAAAGCTAGTAGTTTTCCTATGCCATCTGTGGCGCCAGTGATAAAAATATTTTTCATGTTTTCTTTAATTAAGAATAAATTAAAAGGTAAAATTGCACGGATTTTTAAATCCGTGCTAGCCATTTTTTTATGCTATAATTATACAATTACTTTAAAAGAGTAAAAATTTCCTCCTGAGATAATCTTGATTTTGGTGTTTTATCAGTAGTATTAAAATCGGTTTCGGTTCTATATCCTAAAGAAACTACGGCAACAGCAGTAAATCCTTTTTCACGTAGGCTAAACTCTTCATCAATTACTTTTAAATCTACACCTTCCATCGGTAGGGCATCAATACCTAAAGTAGCCACACCTAAAAGTAGGTTTCCGATATTCAAATAGACTTGTTTTTCCATCCAATGTTGTAGATCCTTAAAATCGTAGCGATGCATATTGGCAAAGATATTACGTCCTCCGTTGGTCATTTGTTTGATTTCCTCATTGGGGAAACGTCCATCTTTGTCCTCAGTGTCTAGTAGATGTTGCATATACTTTTCATCGGCATCGGTTCTGGAACAGAATACAATCACATGAGAAGCATCTTTTACTTTAGGCTCGTTAAACTGATAAAAACCTTGAGTTCCTTTGGCAATACGTTCTTTCCCTTCTTCAGTACTGGCAATTACAAAATGCCAAGGTTGTATATTGGTACTCGATGGACTCATTTGTAATAGCGTCTTCACTTGCTCAAAATCCTCGGTAGAGATTTTTTTATTAGAATCAAATTCTTTGGTGGAATAGCGCCAGTTTAAAATTTCTTTTAAATTCATTTTTGTATGTTTTAAATATTTAATTGATTTATTATTTACGACCCATCATATAAAACTCTTCATCAGGGCGGACTTTAGCAAAATTCATCATTCGATTTGAAAGTCCATAAAAAGCGATGATGGCATTGATATCCCAGATATCTTCATCAGAAAATCCATGCTGATGTAAGGTTTCAAAGTCATTATGATTAATGCTTTTTGAATCATTAGATACTTTCATGGCAAAATTGATCATGGCTTTTTGACGTGGGCTGATATCGGCTTCACGATAGTTTACTGCAATTTGATCGGATAGGGTAGGCTGTTTGCTAATGACTCGTAGGCTGGCCCCATGAGACATCACGCAATACATGCAGCCATTTGCGTTTGATGTTGCGATAATGATCATTTCCTTTTCAGCAGGGCTTAAACCGCTTTCTTTTTTCATGATCGCATTATTGTATTTAATAAAAGCTCGGAATTCTTCGGGTCGATGCGCCAAGGCGAACAGTACATTGGGAACAAATCCTCTGGCTTCTTGAACTTTTAACATCGTTTCTTTAATATCCTCTGGTAAATCATTTACTGTGGGAATGGGGAATCTGCTGATGTTTTTGTCTGGTTGCTCTATATTATTTGGGTTCTGAGCAAATGCTGAGTGATTAAATAACAATAGTAGGGCACTCAAACTTATAAATATTAATTTCTTCATCTTCCTTTTTATTTATGATTATTAATCTAAAACAACTTTGTATTTTCCAGTGCTTCGAACATATATTAAACTCTCTTTATCTTTAGGAGAAGCAAGCTGATGATTTGAGCTTCCATTAGAACTAAAATAGCTACCAGCATCTAAAATTTGTAGATCTGATGTTCCAGGTTCTAGGTAATCAATTGGTCCTTGAATGACTACAGCTCGGAAATTATTGCTTTCACTTTGGATTTCACCTTTAAAACCTGCTGGTAATTTGATTAAACTTCCATTTAGTTTTTCTTGTTTTGTTTCTCCCCAAAGCATTGCGATTTGTACAGGTTTGTCGAAACTAGAGGAGCTTTTTTGCTCAATCCATACCATATCTGATGCATCTAACCAAACCATATTCGATTCATCTAAATTGAGAGCTGTTTCTTCAGTATGAAATGCATCTTCTGTAGAATGTACCAGATAAGGACCTTCTTCAATTTCAATATATGCGAAAGTATTAGCCCCTTTTGCTGCTGTTATATGAATTTCGCCTTTGGGCTGTGTCCAAAAAGAGCCGCTTGGAAGCCACATGTTTTCAGCATTTGGGTCGTCATTATGAATGAAACCATTAATAACGATACCACGGTAGGAAACATTATGGATATGTGGAGGAGATTTAAAACCATCTGATGGTTTCAAAAGAAAGCCCGTAGCTTCAGTTCCATTGCGATCTCCCCAAAGAGTTCCTGCCATTGGGGCTTTATCTCCACGAGCTGGATTTAAATAAGTCCACTCTACTTCAGAAGCCAGTATGACTTCATTATTTTCTTTTGTTCCAGTTGGAAGCTGAGCATAATTTTGAGTAAAAGTAGCAAGCAGGATAGCTAGTATAAGTATATTAAAATGCTTCATCTTGATTTGTATTTAATGATTATAGATTACGCGATATGGCTCATCTCATGAACAATAAATTCCTCTACCGCGCCTTCGGTGGCTTTTAAATAATCAGCTAGATGTTGATTATTCATATGGACCTGCCATAATGCTCTGGTTTCCCAGTTCTCATGGAATAGAAAGAGATTCGGGTTTTTTTGATCTTGATGTAAGTCATAATTAATACATCCTTCTTCTGCTCTAGTAATATCTATTAGCTTTAGTAATTCTGTTTTTACTAAATCTCTTTTCTCTTCTTTAGCTGTTATTCTAGCTATGATGGTTAGCTTTTGATTGTTCATGTTATTGTATTTTTTTAAGTGATTAATGATTTAAGCTTTTTTAATGGAGTTCATTTGTTTTCCTAATCCTAAGACTCCATATTCTTTTTCATTATTGATGTGGCAAAATTAGGGAATCCATATTGTCTAATTATTGTAAGGATAGGGGTATAAATGGTATATATATTGGTTTATTAGATAAAATATATGGTTTTTCGGTGTTTTATGTGATTTATATATTTCAATATACCTATATTTGCACAATATAACCAATATTAATACAATGAAAAGAGAGTCCGTGCATCATATTTTTGAAATTCATATCGAAGAAATGTCTTCTTGGGGAAAAAGACCACATCAGCATAACTTTTTTGAAATAGTATATGTGGAGAAAGGCTCAGGTTTTCAATGTATCAATCAGCATGAGTTTGAGTTTAAAGAAGGGAATGTTTTCTTACTCCCTCCTCTCGATTGTCATTCTTTTAAGTTAGCAGAACCAACGAGGTTTTATTTTATTCGGTTTACCGATCATTATTTTTTAAAGGACCATGGACTTACAGATTATAATGCTTGGTTTGATAAGATAGCTTATATACTAGCTAATTATAATAAGGTACCTGGTGATATTATTTCTTCTGATGGCGAAAGACAGTTTATTATTAATAATATCAAATCCATATATCAAGAATATCAGGTAGCCGATTCTTATTCTGAATCGATTATTGCGGGCACGGTGGCTTCTATTTTAAATATATTGGCTCGAAGCATAGAAAAAAAATATGTGGATCAGGGCAATGAAAAAGACAATCGTTTTGGGGAGGTCTTACGATATGTTAATACCCATATTATTGATAGTGAAAAACTTCGTATTCCAATATTGGCGGAGAAGTTTGGGGTGTCCAAGTCTTATTTCTCGGAGTATTTCAAGAAAAAAGCAGGAATGAGTTTGGCAGAGTATATTCTAAAGTCGAAGCTCAGAATAGTAGAGACCAAAGTCTTGCATACCGACCTCAGCCTAAAAGAAATTGCCTATCAGCTGAACTTCACCGACAGTAGTCATTTGGCACGTTCCTTTAAAAAAGCCAATGGAGTTACTGTAAAAGAATTTAAAAATGGCACTCAACTTTGTCGGGCATAGTATTGTGTTTTCTTGTTTTGAATACCATTTTTATGGATTCTTATAGGAAGGATTTAGTTTCATAACCAGATGGTATTGAATGTAATTTGTGTCTAGAGAACCATAACACACAGTATGTTTTGTTTCATTTTGCTCTGAACCTAAATATATGAGAATATAATTGCATGTATATAATAGTATATCAATCATATACGTGTTATGGAATTGTTTTTAGAATTGTGACACTCTTATGACAAAAAGATTATATTTGCCGCGGTTTTTTTTATCAATGAGAAGCTATTATTATAGCTGCAATGGTTTGGTTATCAGTGTGGCTTAGTGTTTTAGTAGCGTCTCATTTTATTTTTGTTTTTTAGAAAACCCGTAGAACTATAAAGAAATATTTTTGATACTGAAGTTTTTGAATAGAAACTTTAGTAATTTTAAACACTGTTTTATGCCTAATGAAAAGAGAAATACATAACGTTGAACTGGTCTATTTAGGTCTTGCTGATTATGCTGAATTAAAAGAAGTAATGATCAGTGCTTACCATACTATGACTGATTCCTATTGGCGTGAGGATAGTATCCGTACGCTTATAGATATCTTTCCTGAAGGTCAAATTGTAATCAAAGTAAATGGTGATATTGCTGGTTGCGCCTTATCTATCATCATCGATTCGAAGAGCATTGACGAACAGCATACTTATAAAGATATTACAGATAATTTTACCTTTGAAACACATACCGAAAGTGGTGATTTTGTATATGGTATTGATGTTTTTATAAAGCCACAATACAGAGGGTTGAGACTAGGACGTAGGCTTTACGATTATAGGAAGGAGCTCTGCGAAAGATTAAACTTGAAAGGTATTTTGTTTGGCGGTAGAATTCCAAACTATTATAAATACAAAGACAGCATCAGTCCAAAACAATATCTAGAGAAGGTAAGATCCAAGGAAATCCATGATCCGGTATTAAACTTCCAATTATCCAATGATTTTCATCCACTTCGGGTTTTGAAAAACTATTTGGAAGGAGACAAAGCTTCTGATGATTATGCTGTTTTGTTAAGGTGGAATAATATTTTCTATGAAAAGCCGAAAACCAAAGCCGAAACCATCAAAAAGATAGTTCGTTTAGGAGTGGTACAGTGGCAGATGAGGTCATATAAGTCTCCAATAGAATTAATGCAGCAAGCAGAGTATTTTGTTGATGCTTTAAGTGGATATAAAAGTGATTTCGCTTTGTTTCCTGAGTTTTTTAATGCGCCTATGATGGCTGCATATAATCATATGAGCGAGGCGGATGCGATTAGAGAATTAGCAAAGTATACCAAAGAGTTGACTCAAGAATTTTCCAAGTTGGCTGTTAGTTATAATATAAATATTATCACTGGAAGTATGCCTGAGATGGTAGGTAATGACCTGTATAATGTAGGTTACCTTTGTCGTAGAGATGGTTCCATCGAGCGTTTCGAGAAAATCCATGTCACCCCAGATGAAGAAAAAGTGTGGGCCTTAAAAGGGGGGGATCAAATTAAAACATTTGATACTGATTGTGGTAAAATTGGTATTTTGATTTGCTACGATGTAGAATTTCCTGAGTTATCTCGGATATTGGCTAATGAAGGTATGAGCATTCTATTTGTTCCATTCCTAACCGATACTCAGAACGGGTATTCTAGAATAAGAAATTGTGCTCAAGCTCGTGCCATAGAGAATGAATGCTATGTGGTGATTGCAGGTAGTGTTGGGAACTTACCAAATGTGCATAATATGGATATCCAATATGCACAATCTATGGTTTTAACTCCTTGCGACTTTCATTTCCCAACAAATGGAATAAAAGCGGAAGCCACACCGAATACCGAAATGATATTGATAGCAGATGTGGATGTGGATTTATTGAGAGAATTGCATAATTATGGGTCTGTTAAGAATCTAAAAGACAGACGCACAGATTTATACGAGATATTAAAGAAATAAACAAAATAATAACTACTTTATGAATACGTAAATGAAGAATACATATTTTGATTTGATTGAGCAATCTTACTACTTTCCTCAGGAAGGTTTCGATTTGCGTGACGACTATTTAACTTTTCATGGTGTTTCTTTAAAGCACTTAATTGAAAAACACGGAACACCCTTTCGTTTTATCTATTTGCCTAAAATTGGTGACCAGATAAAGAAAACCAGGAATCTATTTAATAGAGCCATCAAGAATAATGCTTATAAAGGGAAGTATCATTTTTGTTATTGTACCAAGTGCAACCATTTTTATCACGTCATTAATGAGGCACTTAAGCATAAAGTCAATTTGGAGACCTCCTCAGAGTTTGATATTGATTTAATCATTAATCTGGCTGGTAAAGGGAAGATTTCAAAAGACAGAATCATTGTTCATAATGGATTCAAAACAGAGGAATATTTAGCAAAAATCGTTAGACTCCAAGAGGCTGGGTTTGGCAATTCTATTATTATTTTAGATAGTATCGCTGAGTTTGATCGCTTACAGAAAATCAAAACAAAACAAGTTCTTCGAATCGGATTACGTATGGCTATTAATGAGGAAGCTCAATCTGCCTACTATACTTCGAGATTAGGAATTGCACCTTCAGAAATTATTAAATTCTTTAAAACAAAACTTCGCGATAATGATAAGTTTGAACTTAAAATGTTGCACTTTTTTGTGGATTCCGGTATTAAAGATACACTCTATTATTGGGGTGAATTTCAAAAAGCCCTTAAATTATACATTGAACTAAAAAAAGAAAGCAAGAATCTAGATTCCTTCAATTTAGGAGGAGGATTCCCTATCCGTAACCACTTAGGCTTTGAGTATAATTATGAATATATGATCAATGAGATCATTAAAAATATTAAAGAAGCTTGTACTAAAGATGCTGTTTTAGAACCTGATCTTTTTACGGAATTCGGAAAATATACTGTTGGGGAGTCTGGAGCAATTATCTTTAAAGTATTGGAACAAAAGCAACAGAATGATGCTGAAACTTGGTATATCATTAATAATAGTTTAATGAATACCATTCCTGATGCTTGGAGTATACACGAAAAATTTATTCTATTACCCATTAATAAATGGGATAATGAATACGGAAGAGTTAATATTGGTGGAATCAGTTGTGACCATTCTGACTATTATAACTCTGAGGATTTAAATCAGGAAGTATTATTGCCAAAGTATAATTCAAAAGATAAAGAACCATTATATCTTGGTTTTTTCCATACCGGAGCCTACCAAGATTCGATAAGTGGTTACGGAGGAATCAAACATTGTTTAATCCCTTCGCCAAAACATGTAATTATAGATAGAGATAGCAAAGGAAATATAGTTGATTATGTGTATAGAGAAGAGCAATCAGCTAATGATATGTTTAATATTTTAGGGTATAATAAGTAAGATGAAGAATTTTGGAGGTATAGAGGATAAATATGCTGACTTTAAAAGTTCAGCCATTTTATTACAATCCATTCCTTATGATGGAACCAGTACATGGGGCAAAGGAGCGGACAAGGGTTTTGCGGCTTTTTTAGATGCTGCAGAAAATATGGAGTTATACGACATGGAAACCGATTCTGAGGTTTATGAAAAGGGAATCCATATTCTGCCTGAGATTATTGAAAATCGATCTCCCGAAGCTAGCTATGAAGCTATTTATGAGCAAGCAAAGAAATGGGTGGAGACCGATAAGTTTTTGACTTTTTTTGGCGGTGAACATTCAATAAGCATTGGTATTATTAAAGCATTATATGAGAAATATCCTGATCTTACGGTGGTTCATTTGGACGCTCATGCCGATTTAAGGGAATCCTATATGGGCTCCCCTTATAATCATGCTTGTGCTTTACATGATGCTTCAAAAAACACCAATTTGATTCAAGTGGGTATCCGAAGTATGGATGTTAGTGAAATGCAATTTATAAACGCAGACAAATGCTTTTTTGCACAAGATATTGTGGGTAATCGCAATGATTGGATGGAGGAGGCTCTTGAGCTCATTAATACCAAGCATGTTTATATTACCATTGATTTAGATGCTTTTGATCCTTCCATTTTACCAGCAACAGGAACTCCAGAACCTGGTGGCTTGGAATGGTATCCTACCTTAGAATTTTTAAGAGGAGTTTTCGAGAACAATAATGTGGTTGGTTTCGATTTGGTAGAGCTGGCACCCATTGAGAATCATAAAGCATCAGAGTTTTTAGCTGCAAAATTATATTATAAATTACTTTCTTATAAATTTAAATACGATGAATAAAGGCCCTATTTCACAGTTTATGCTCGAGCATTATAAACATTTTAATGCTGCTGCATTGGTAGATGCCGCTAAAGGATACGAGCTTCAGTTAAGTCAAGGAAATAAAATGATGATGACTTTAGCAGGTGCTATGAGTACTGCAGAGTTAGGAAAATCATTAGCAGAGATGATACGTCAAGATAAAGTTCAAATTATATCTTGCACTGGTGCTAACTTAGAAGAGGATTTGATGAACTTGGTGGCTCATTCGCATTATGAAAGAGTGCCTCATTATCGCGATTTATCAGCCATTCAAGAAAGAGAATTACTCGATAGAGGTTTAAATAGAGTAACAGATACTTGTATTCCCGAGGAGGAGGCTTTTAGAAGATTGCAGGAGCATATTTTTGAGATTTGGCAAAAGGCCGAAGCTGAAGGGAAAAGATATTTTCCCCACGAATATATGTATAAGCTTTTGCTTTCTGGCGTATTGGAACAGTATTATGAAATTGATCCTAAAAACAGTTGGATGCTGGCCGCCGCAGAGAAGAACTTACCTATAGTGGTTCCTGGTTGGGAAGATTCTACCATGGGAAATATTTTTGCATCTTATTGTATAAAAGGTGAATTGAAGCCTAGTACAGTAAAGTCAGGAATTGAATATATGACTTGGTTGGCCGATTGGTATACTGAGAACACTAAAGATAATGGAATAGGATTTTTTCAAATCGGAGGAGGAATTGCAGGAGATTTCCCAATATGTGTAGTACCAATGCTCTATCAAGATTTGGAAAGAGTGGATACCCCATTTTGGAGCTATTTCTGTCAGATTTCGGATTCAACCACCAGCTACGGTTCCTACTCAGGTGCTGTTCCTAACGAAAAAATTACTTGGGGAAAACTGGATGAGAATACGCCAAAATTTATTGTAGAATCAGATGCTACTATAGTGGCTCCTCTCATTTTTTCTTATCTTTTGGGTTGGTAGAATGCCTTTCTGGTTTTGAAATTAATATTCCTTCAATTCATTATAAAATGAATTGATGGATAGCTTAGAAATTACCCTAATAAGATTCAGATAAAACACGAATCAAATCCTGAAGCTTAAATGGCTTACTTAAGTAATCATTCATTCCGGCGGCAATATATTTGTCTTTATCGGTTTTTAAGGCATTTGCTGTTAATGCAATGATTGGTGTTTTCCTTATTTTCTTAGATCTTATTTCATGAACCCTAATCAAACCTGTTGCTTCTAAGCCACTCATTTCTGGCATTTGAATATCCATTAAAACCAAATCGTAATGATTTTCCTTAAATAGCTCTAATGCTTCTCTACCATTATTGGCAATTTCTACTTGATGGCCCAGTTTTTCAAGATTGATGATGGCTATTTTTTGATTGATTTTATTGTCTTCGGCAAGTAGAATATTCAAATTATCCTTAATAATGAAGTCATTATTTTTGCTGGAGTGGGTATCTTGAAGGTCTTGATGAGCCTCCTGAGTTGGTATTTCTACCCAGAAGGTACTTCCTTCGCCAAATTGACTATCAACTCCTATATTTCCACCAAACAGTTGACTCAAATCTTTGCTAATTAATAAGCCTAATCCGGTTCCTCCGTGGGTTCGGGTTGTTGAACTATCGGTTTGAGAAAAGGCCATGAAGAGCTTTTTCTTACCTTCCTCTGAAATCCCAATGCCAGTATCTATTACATTGATTCCTAGCGTAAAATTAGGAGATTTTAAATTTTGTCTTTTCTTTTCTAGGAATATGGTTATACCACCTTCCTCAGTAAAGTTGATGGCATTGTTTACCAAATTGATAATGATTTGTTTCACTCTGGTAGGGTCGCCAAGAACAGATGTAGGGAGTTGATCGGAGATTCTGGTCTTTAGATATAATTGCTTCGCTTTTGCTTTAATCATCAGTAATTCCTCAACCTCGGTAAGCATTTTCTTTAAGTTAAAAGGAATCTTCTCTAATTCAACTTGTCCAGCTTCTATTTTACTAAAGTCAAGAATTTCATTGATAATGGTTAATAGGTTTTCAGCTGAAACACTAATGACTTTTAGTTTTTCTTGAAGGTCAGCATCTTCTGTTCCTTGCATGATAATATCAGTCATTCCCATAATCCCATTCATTGGAGTTCTGATTTCGTGACTCATTTTTGCAAGGAAGAAGCTCTTGGCTTTATTGGCCTTGTCTGCATTTTCTTTAGCTATGGTTAATTGTGATTCAGATTTTTTTCTGTTGGTGATATCATCTTTAATGGCAATATAGTGGGTGATGATTCCTTTGGAGTTTTTTACTGGAGAAATGCTGGCCAATTCCCAAAAGACATTTCCATTCTTCTTTTTATTACAGAACTCACCTCGCCAAACTTGACCATTTTCTATGGTTTTCCACATCTCCTTATAGTCGATTTTGTTTTCCTCATTTCTGGCATTTAAAATTCTAGGATTTTGGCCAATAACCTCCTCCGAACTATATCCTGTTACTAATTCAAAAGCAGGATTTACATATTCTATTTCTCCATTGGTTTTGGTAATAACAATGGAATTTGGAGATTCCTGAACCACCATACTCAATTTTTTTAATTCTTGTTCCGCTTTTGTTCTTTCAGAAATATCTATAAAGCTTTCTACATATACATCACGACCATTTATTACCGCTTTTTTTACGCTTTTAAGAATCTGTTTTTCTTTCTTATCAGCAGTGATTAGTGTTTTTCGTTGATTGTGTATTTGTTCGTCAAAATCCGAAATAGGACAGCTGCCTTTGTCGGTAGGGCAGATGAAATGATTACACACACTACCAATAATATGAGCATTATCTGTACCGATCATCTCTTTTGCTTTATCATTAACGCTTAGTATATTGTGGCTAATAGCATCTATAACAATAATCCCAACTAAAGCAGAGTTTAAAACGGCATCATTAAATTGTTTTTGCTCTAGTAGCTCTTGTTCAACACTTTTTTGTTTGCTGATATCCATAAATGCTTCCAAAATCATATCCTGATTGTGGAGCCTAATGGGAATGGCACTTTTAACAACGGTACTTACTTTTCCATCTTTGCCTTTTAATCCCAATTCAATATCATGTACAGCCAAATCATTAGAAGTAATGGGGCATTTCTCCTCATCATCTAGGCAAAAGACATTGCCACAGTGTTCGTTTATATAGTCAGCCTCATTGGCATCATTCATCCATTTTAATGCGGTTTTGTTGATTTGCTGAATCTCTTGTTTGCGGTTGGCTAAAGCTATTCCTACTGGCAGTGCATCTAAAATTTTCTGAATGGTTTGATTGTTTTCTTCTAGGTCTTTCTTCGATTGCTCATGTCTGTCAATCAAATGATAGATTTGTTTGAGCATTTGTGTGATTAGAATAATTATAGCTATAACCATCAAAAACAAAAACAGATAGCGATATAAATTATTAGGGTTACCCATTTAGTTCACAAATAGTTGTATATGAGTATATTATTTTGTAAATTGTATTCAAATTCAGGAACGATGAGGATACTAAAAAACATTGATAGACAGACGTTTAAAGAAAGATTTACAACAAAAGAAG
>NZ_JABKBZ010000051.1:0-40222 GCF_013166635.1 Lentimicrobium sp. S6
TTTATTGTTAATTGTTTGATTATCAGTCACAAAGATAATAAATACTCATGAAATCTCCTAATTTTATGGTCAAAAATATCACCATTAACAACTGAATTTCAGATAGTTAAAAACCGAACTCAGGTTACCATATTTCCTGAATTACCCATAGGCCCAATAAGCTCTAAAGTGTAAGTGTCCATATCTACGGTATAAAGTTCACCCCCAGAACAAACATAATGTGTTTCATAGGCAGGAGAATAAGTGAAACCCGATGCAGTGATTGACCAAGTAGTTAATAAAGTATGCTCTGATGTTAATGTATCAATCTGGTAAAATCCACCAGAGTATTCTGTTGCATACCAATTTCCATCTTGTGCAAAATCACCACCTAAGAAATACAAGTCACTGGGTTTTGGGCCAATGTTTTCAAAACCTATAGGGTCTACATTCATTTTTGCCCAACCGGTAGTTCCACCACCTCCTCCTCCAGTAACCATACAATAGGCATGATCGCCATTGGCTAAAACAAGTTTTTCATTATTGATAGGATTTAGGTCTGTTCCCTGAAAAACCTTTTGAGCATTGAGCTGTGTCATTGCTGCAATAAATAAAATAAAAAGTAAACTAAGCTTTCTCATGTTTTTGTTTTTTTGAAATTATTTCTTTTTGTTTTTTGTCTAGTGTATCCATAAGCTTTTTCAAGGCTTTGTTTTGGTCCTCAAGTTTGCTTATTGTTTCTTCTTCGTATTCTTTATCTTTTTTCATTTTGAAAAAATCGTTAATGCTTAAAATGCGCTTAAATCCTATTGAAATTAATTAGGGACAAAACTATAAGAGCTGGAAGAATTTGAAGAATTTTATTGGGCTATAAAAACAATACAAAAGAAATTTAGGGGTGCATTTCTAGTGCACAACTATTGCTAAGGTGTAGGATATCAATGAGATAGTTTCGGGCTTAAATTTCGTTTAAAAAAGAAGAAAGGCTCTGCTGACTATTGGTAATATCGAATTTCTTTCTCAAACGAGTTCGAGCAACATTTAATGCTCTAGTACTTTGACCGGTGATGGAAGAGATATCTTTAGAGCTCATGTCTAAATATAAAAAGGCGCAGAGGCGTTTTTCGTTGGTGGTTAGTTCTGGAAATGAAACACTCAACTTGCTAAAGAATTCCTGATGAACACTTTCGAATCTTACTTCAAACTCTTTCCAAAGTTGATCGTTTTGTTTAAAGCTTAAATCCTTGATGATTTCTTTAATATCTCCTTGGTTTTCCTTTTTCATTTTAGGTTGAAGGGAGTGAAGCTTGAGTACAATTTCTTTTTCTAGCTCATTTCTTTGAATAAGGGCCATTATTCTTGTGGTTAATTCCTTATTTCTGGTTTCGAGCCTTTCCGAGAGTAGGTTGTTTTGAAGTTTGAAATTTTGGTTTCTGGTTCTGGACTGTGAATAGAGGAGGCCAATGATGATAATGATGGCTATCAGAATAATAATGATAATAAGTGTGCGGTTAAAATTCTGTTGTCTTTTTAGTTTTTGTTCTTCTATCACTTTATCCATCTCACTGGAAAGTTTAATGGCATCTATCTTCTTTTTATAGTCTAGATTAAAAATGGAATCTGATAATTGAGCATATTTTTTTTGATAGAGGTATGCGTTTTCAAAATCCTTCTCTTTAAAACTAATCGAACTCATGAGATTAAGGGTCTGCGTATATTGTGCTTGAAACCCTTTTTGTTTTGTCACGGTTTCTACTTGTTCTAATAGTATTTTAGCCTTTTTTAAAGAATCTTTGTAAAAGAGCATATGAGCATATGTCTGACAGGAATTAATATAGATTCTATCGGAGATTGGTTTGGAGATTGAAATGGCTTTTTTGATAGTTTGTACGGCTCTATCATAGTCATTGCTTGATGTATATACTTGAGCCAAATTGTTTAAAATTTCAGCTCGCATGTCATTTTGCTTGGTTTTATCTATAAATACTAAGGCGTTTTCTATGTATTGAACGGCTTTTTTACTAAGCATCTGAGTGGAATCTAAACCCAATTCCTTATTTTCAGCTTGAGCTGCATAAACCACACCCATATTGGTTAGTGATTTAGCTATGGTAGAATTACGCGATTGAAATTGAGCCAATTCTAAACATTTATTATAATATTCGTAGGCCATTTCATAGTCTTGCCAATTGAAATAAATATTGCCTTGCATATTTAGAATATTCAATTGGCTAGTGGTATCTTTCAAAACCAAATAATAGTTCAATGAAGTCTCGAAATTTTCAAAAGATTTGTGAAAAGAGGAGAGGTGATAATAATTGGTTCCAAAAAGCATGTAAATCTGAGCTTGTGATGTTTTGTCTTTTAGCTCTTTAGCTAAATTCAAGGATAGATTACCTGTTTGTAATGCATCTTTAAAAAGCTCTTGTTTGTTCTGTAGTTCGAAAAGTCTGATGAGACATTGCAGTTCAATCTCTTTGTCGTTTAATGTTCTGGCTATTTCCAGCGCTTGCTCACAATCTTTAATATCTGAATCTGTGACTTGTAGAGCTATCTTTTGATCAAGTTGAGCCAAGTTGATAATTTCTTTTTGAAACCCTGATTTTGCTGATGAATCTAGGGAAGGGTCGGATGGTGTACAAGCTGAAAAAAGCAAGACCACTAATAAAAGATAATAAACTGTGATGGACCCCAAACGCATGATTCTAATTTATTTTTTGGTAAAAGTAAAGAATTATCGTTTCATTAGAGAATGCAAAAATGAATTATTTAGGATGATTAGAAACGGATAAGGGACTATATTTCTTTTTTCTTCCAACGACCAGAGACTAAATAGACATAAGAAAATAGACCCAAAAAAGTCATATAGACATATTCACTAGTCCAAGCAATATGAACAGGAAACTGTTTGATTTGTGTGGCCCAATACACATAGCTGATATAAATGGCTAAGGTGATGATTTCGATAAGCAATCCAGTTTTGGTATTGGCAGTTCCACTCACCCCACTAAAAGCTATAAAACCAATAGCAAATAATACTACAGCACCCGATATGGTATAAATCGAAGGAATGGTTTGTTGAATAAGCTCCTCCGAATTGGTGTAAATGCTCACCATGGTTTCTGGTAATAAAAGCATGGAGGCAATAATAGGAATGGCAATAAGGACTCCAATAAAGACTAATTTGTTTACGATTTTTAATACATCTTCTTTATGTCCTGCTCCTATGGCATTGCTCACTAAAGTGTTGGCAGCAGTACTCAAAGCCATCACGGGAATCATCAAAACTGTATATACGCTCCTAACTATATTAGAAATGGCCAATGACCTTTCTCCCATTTGCTCAATAAAGGCAAAGAAGGTGAACCATGTAAGGATAGAAATAAAATATTGAGCCATAACATATATGGAAAGCTCTAGTGTTTTGCCTATCAATTTAAAATCGATTTTTGAAAACTGAAAGATGGGATATTGATTTCTATCAAGCTTCATTAAAGTATAAATAATGAAGAAAATGAGGGCTGATAATTCCGCAAATACGCTGGCCATAGCTGCACCCCCAATTCCCATGGCTGGCATTCCAAAATGACCAAAAATGAAGATATAATCTAAAATCACATTGGTGATGGCCATGACTATGGCGGAATATCCCAAAGCTTTAGTTTGAGTGATTCCTACTAAAAGTGCTCTGAATCCTAAGTTTCCAAAGGCAAATAAAACACCAAAAACACGAGTTTGAAGGTAGATTTCGCTAGCACCCAAAATGTTTTTTGAGGAGACTATCAAAGCTAGCATGGGAGTCCCAAAGAAATAGATGATGGAGAAAACTACTAAGGCGAGTCCGGCGAGAAAGTAATTAGATTGGTCGAAGATTTTTCCAACTTGCTTATAATCCCTTTCGCCATTTCGGCGGGCAATCATAATTTGAGTTCCGGTACTAAAACCATAACCCAGCATAAAAATGGCAATATAAAAAATCCCAGCCAAGGCGCTTGCGCCCAATTCTACTTCTCCCACACGACCCAAAAAAGCAGTGTCTGTTACATTAATTACATTCTGAGCAATTAAGGTGAGAACAATAGGATAGCTGATTTGCCAAATCTTTTTATAAGAAGGTACGCCGGATTTCATGGGGCAAATATACAGGATAAAGAATTGTTAAGTTTAAACAAATACACTTAGATTTTAAAGGTCTAAATATTTCTTAGTCATCAGCGATTTTTCTGATTTGAGCTCTATGAATTGCAGGATATAAACTCCAGAATTTATTTGGGAAGGAAGACTAAATTGACTCATTCCCGAATTTAGATGTTTTGAAAAAACCTCTTTACCCAAAACATCGAACACTTTAAATTCCAATGGCTTCTCCAAGCTCGAAAAACGAATAAGATTTTTCTCTATTTGGAAGTCGAATTCTAATCTATTGGCCTCAGCAATAGCGTTAGCCTCCTCTAAAATGGCTACATCCATAATAACTGGAAGGTGATCGGACATATAGTATAATGCATTAATGATGCTATCTGGTGCAGTTGAATTACTGGGAACTCTAATGGATTGATTAAATCTTTGACCATCTTGTCCAAAGGCATGATAACTGTCACTGACGTATCTAACTCTTTCGGCACCACTCAAGATATCTGTACTCACAAATATCATATCAAACCTATCGTCCATTCCGCCTGTTGCTCCTCCACCAAATTGGCTAGAACGTGTGCTTTGAGTATGAATGTTGGCATAGGAAGAATTATTATGCCAGTTGGCAGGAGAGAATATGGGGTCGTAGAGCGGAATGTCCTGACCAGTAGTAATTTCTGTATAGGCTTTTTCACTACTTTTATAGATGTTTAAATCTCCTCCAAAAATCACATTACTGACTTTATGTTTAGTATTCAAATGAGTTTTAAAAGCCATGGCTTCGGCATAACGTAGGTTTTCTTCTTCACTACCATCACTGGCTTTTAAATGTGCTGAATACAGAGATAAGAAAACTGTATCGTTAATGATTGGTAAAGTATAAACAACATATTCATTGATCAATCTCAATTCTGTTTCTATCTCAAATTGGCTGTATAGAGCTAGTTTGTTGGCATTATAGAACAGCATATTGTCTGAGTCTGGGCCATCAGTAAATTCAGCTCTTTGGAAAGTTTCAGAAACACCTATATTTAAAGAGTTATTCAAAATCAATTCAGCGCCCTCCTCTGAGCTTAATTCGTTAACTACTAATAAATCGGGCATAATATATTGCACCGTTTTTCTCAAGGTATCCGCTCTTCCAGGAGTTGTTCCAGGAAAATTGAGGAGGTTATAATACATGATTTTTAAAGTGTCCTGGCTCATAGCGGTCAATGACAGCAAGCTGATTAAAGCAATGAAGAAAATACGCATAATGTTGGTTAATCTGGTTTGAGGCAAATGTAGTATTTTTTCAGAAACAGAAGCTATGGGCTGTTTAATAAGATGTTAAGATTCTATGAGTTTAAGGTCTGTATCTCATTTTGATGTGCTGTAGTATCATTGTGTAACTGAAAAGACTACTCAATCTCCCAATTGCTAGGTAATACTAAATGCATTTAGAGTGTATGTACATGAATTTTATTAGTTGAGTTGTTAAGGGCTCTTTTGAAATCATTTACCCTTTTGAATTAGAAGTTTTGTTTAATAGTCTTGTTCTTTACACTTTTCAAAAAGTGTAGCAAAACCACCGCTGTATCAGGAAGTCTACTCCACAAATAGCTTTCCGGAAAAACAATAAACTCCTCCTTATAGTGACATTCTGCGAATGGTCACTAACGAGCGTCAAACAGTATTGTTTTATATCCTACAAGCCATTTGCTCCGCTTAACGACTTCCTGATAAGGCGGAGGTAGACTTCCGTTGGAAGTCTTTATAAACATTGCTTGATTTAATACAGAATCCTTAACTGGATTCTAGTTCATAACAAAATAGATTCAAATACACTTTCTTCATGATAAAAGCTGGTGCTAATCCTTAAGTCATAATTTTCTTTCGAAGATAGTGGGCTGGCCTTTCCCAAACAGGCGGCGGCTCATGGGGTGAATTATAGAATGTTTCATTTGTCATCAAAGGGCCTTGGCTTTTAAAATAATGACATCGAACATATTTGGAATAGAGATAAGTGTTCTAGTTCTGATAGAGAGGTAAAATTATTAGGTCATTAGTTTTCTACTTTGGTAGGCAAATCAATATTCTATAAGAGGCGGGTAGGCATTTGTTTGGGATGGCTTTTGCTTCCTTTTTTCCACAAAAAAGGATGAGTTGATGTTTTACACAACAAAAAAATAGCAAACCAACCAATGAGAACAAATCAGGTGAGATGGAATAATTACATATAAAAGGGACTAATAGAGTTTACCAGTAAATTATATTTAGTATAGGTTCCTTTGTTATGGCCATATCACAATTTAAATACATTTTGCCTAGCGCATAAAAATAGGATTTAGCCAGTTTAAGGTTTATAGAAATTAGAAAAAATGAAACAAGATTAATCTTCTACATTCCAAACAGCGCCTTCTTTGGTATCGGTCACTTTGATATTGACTTTGGCCAGTTCATCGCGAATTAAATCTGCAGTACCCCAGTCTTTATTTTGTTTGGCTTGCTGGCGTAGACTCAATACCGTTTGCATGACACCTTCTAATACTTCATTATCTCCACCTTCAGCTTTTTCTTCAGCTTTTAAGCCTAAAATGGAAAATACGAAGCTATTCATTTCTTTTTGAAGCTTCTCTAAATCACTGGCAGAAATAGTTTCTTTGCCATCATTACAACTATTGATTAGTTTTACAGCATCAAAAAGATTGGCAATAAGAACTGGAGTATTGAAATCATCGTTCATGGCTTCATAACATTTGGTCATGATTTCATTCACATTTACACTAGAGGAGGCCGCTGGTTTTAATCCAGCCAAAGTTTCCATAGCTGTCATTAGTTTTTGATAGCCTTTTTCAGCGGCTAAAAGGGCATCGTTACTCAAGTCTAGAGTAGAACGATAATGAGCTTGTAAGATAAAGAAACGAACCACCATCGGACTGAATGCTTTGCTGAGCTTGTCATTGTCTCCACTGAATAGCTCGGCTGGAAGCAAGGTGTTTCCTGTGGATTTGCTCATCTTTTGCCCATTAAGAGTGAGCATATTGGCATGCATCCAATAGTTAACAGGGTTTTTGGCGCCATGTGTCGCTTTGTTTTGAGCAATCTCACATTCATGGTGCGGGAATTTTAAATCCATTCCTCCTCCGTGAATATCAAACTGCTCACCTAGATATTTGGTACCCATCACGGAGCATTCCAAATGCCAACCTGGGAAACCAATGCTCCAAGGTGATTTCCAGCGCATGATATGTTCTGGAGATGCTTTTTTCCATAAGGCGAAATCGGCAGGATTTCTTTTCTCACTTTGCCCGTCTAGTTCTCTCGTATTACTCATCAGCTCGTCTACATTTCTTCCTGAGAGCATACCATAATCATTATTGAAATCTTTATTATAGGCATTCACATCAAAATAGATGCTCCCCTGACTTTCATAAGCTAAGTCCTTGGAAAGAATATCTTCAACCATGGTGATTTGTTCAATCAAATGACCTGTGGCTGTGGGCTCTATACTTGGTGCGAGGTTATTAAATTGCTCCAGAACTTTATGAAAATCCAAAGTGTATTTCTGTACAATCTCCATGGGCTCAAGTTGACTCAGTCTTGCTTTTTTAGAGATTTTATCTTCTCCTACATCGCCATCATTCTCTAAATGCCCTGCATCAGTAATGTTTCTCACATATCTCACATCATAACCTATAGCACTGAGGTATCTGTAAATCACATCGAAAGAAATAAAAGTACGGCAGTTTCCCAAGTGAACATCACTATATACTGTTGGGCCACAAACATACATTCCTACATGAGGAGCATTAATGGCTTTAAAAACTTCTTTTGTTCTACTTAGGGTATTATATACTTTTAATTCTTGCATAGGGCATTCTATTTTTTTGCAAAAATAGAGTTTTTTCAGCGAATTTTTCTTTTGAATGGAATTTCTTTTGGTTTATGGCTCTCACTGTTGAGGGAAAATTTAAGAATAAGGAAATTACTATCGTTTCAAGTTTTAGATTAGGAAGAGAAATAACGGAACTTCTAAATATTATAAGTTTATTTACTTGGAGCCGAAAATACTTCAGTTGCTTCCGTTTCCATATTCTCAAAATCAAATAAGGTTTGGTTTTCCCAAGAGCTGCCAATTTTAGATTCTGGACCATCCCAAGCCACCCAATCTGGTGCCCAATAGCAAAATCCGAAAGCACCAGCAAGTTTAATCTTTTCTTTGAGTTGACTTAGAAAAGCTTTCTGCCCTTCTTGTGTTGCCGGAAAATTAGGGAGTATCAAGTGCTCGTCTGCTCCAACAATATTATTGGTCCAGTCGTTCCAGCCCAAAGTAAAAGGGTAGGAGGTTTCTGCAATAATGACTTCTTTGTTATACTTGCTTTTTAAAGAGCTCATATTATTTTGAAGGGCATCCATATCTTTACCATGCCACCATGGATAGTAGGATAATCCTATAAAGTCATAATCTAAACTGGTCATCTTATTATAAAACCAATCGCTGGCTTCATGTCCAGCAAAGTGAATCATAATTTGACTAGTACTCGAATGATCTCGTACCGCTTTTATGCCACTTTCCATTAATTGTAAAAACTGGGATTCATTATCTTGAAGATTACCTTCGGGCCAGAGGAATCCTCCGTTTATTTCATTTCCGATTTGAATAATATCGGGCTGTATCTGTTCAACAATCCTTTGGGTATATTTATAAACACTGTCTTTTAAAACTGGGAAACTTAAATTCTTCCATGCCTCTGGAGTTTCTTGATGTCCAGGGTCGGCCCAAGTATCTGAATAGTGCACCGTGAGCCATACCTTCAAGCTCTTTGCTTTTAGCTCTTGGCTAAATGCTTTGACTTCCGCAAAGGAAGCGGCTTCAGTTTGGGGTTGATACCATAATTTCAACCTCACCACATTCATTCCTCTTTCTTTAAAAATATCCACTACGTTTTTCCCAATGCCTTCTGCATCATAGAATTTAGTGTTATTTCTTTCGAGAAAGGGTAGAAAAGACAAATCTGCACCACTGACATAAGTTAATGGTATGGGTTCTGTTGGTGTTTCTTCCTTTTTATCGTCTTCTTTTGAGCAACAAGCAAATAGGAATACAAAAATAATAGCAAGAGCAGAATAGTGTTTAAGGCTCATAGGGCTTCATGGTTTTAAATATTTATAAATTTAAACTCATGACAAAGTTAGTTTATTCACATTAATAAAATCCTATACATCCAAAACCGTTATTTATTATTATAAACGTACTAGAATCCATTCATTACCCTCTTTGTTATTGATGGTTTCGCTAAGATAAAAGCCCGATTTTTGATAAAAAGATTCTAAGTTTAGATCTTCAATACTTAACCAATAGTTCTGTTCTGGGTTTTCTTGAAATAATTGTTCGAGCCAATATTGACCTAATCCTTTTCCTCTATGTTCTTCCGAAATCCAAATATAGCCTAGGTAATGGTATCCGAGTTGATAATACTTATCTGCAATTTTAACATTCGCTATCATATCTGGAGATGCTTTAGTAAACACAATTCCACCACCAATAATTTTGCCCGCTTCTAATAATGTATATATTCGGCTGCTGTCGCTGTATTGATTCCAATATGGAATAATAGTATCTTGCCAGTCTAAAGGTAAAAGAGTGAAAAAATCCATGGCGGATTCCGTTATCTCATTAAATAATATAGAAGATTTCATATCAAAAGTTTATAAGTAACCCCAAGCCCACAATTTATCTGAATCCTCACTCCATCTATCACCAATATCGGTTCTATAATAGGAGCTATTTATCAATACATTATTAATGCGATTATACATTACTTTTTGGGCCTCCTTCATGGTTGTTCCCGTTCCGCTGATGAGTAATGCGGCTCCTGTGTCGCCAGTGATGAGCCATTCTCCATTTATATTTTTTAAATCTTGTATATGGATTCCTTCTTTCATGGGTTTTCTCAAAATAACAATAGCATCTTTGGAAAACATTTCAAAGGATTTTTTGTCTTGAAATGGAAAAGGAGGGACCACCATATATGCTCCAATTTGAAATCCTTTTTTTACCTGGATTTTGAATTCTAATCCTGTGGCAATTTTATACAGCATCATCCCGATGGGCTCTGTAATTCCAGCCTGCTGAATAAAAATCTGAGGGTAGCCAAAGCGAGTGGTAAATTCTAAAGGATAAATTCCGTTTCCATTTACAATACAATTGACGTCGATGTGTCCAACAAAATGATGTTTTTTCAACTCATTTTCTAGTTTTAAAAGAGTGGCATTAAAGAGCGGACTTTCCTCGGTCCAAAACATGCTCGTCCCCATCTCACCGGTGGAAACTCCTAATTCTTTTGGAAATAGTTTCTTGTGTTCAAAAGTGATATTATAAGGTTTAATAAATTGGGTTCCATTAAAAAATGCAGCCACAGAAACTTCCACACCATTAACTTTTCGTTGCAATTGAAATACTTCCAAATCACTTCCCCAAGTTTTCTCATAAGCTTTTAATACCCTGATGATGTCATTCCCGTCATCCTCCTTTCCAACAAATAGTAGCTGTTTATAGTCCTGCATTTTTCCAGAAGGTTTTAGGACATAGGAGTGAGGATTGTTTTGTACATATTCAATAGCCTCTTGATAGGAGGTGAATTCTTTATAATTCAGTATTTTTATTTTGTTTTTCTTTAGCTCTTCTTGTCCAAAGCTTCTGTCTAACTCAAGTTTATCACTATATTCGCAGCCGCCAATGACATGTTTCCCAGCATGACGTAGTTCTTCGGCTTCCTTGCCCCAGCCTATATAGTCGAAGATGATTACATCGGCCCAATCAACCTGTTTTTTTCAATCTCTAGTTTTTGGCACAAAGCCTAATCCAACTTCTCTACAAGAAACCGTTTCGATAAAAAGTTTTACTAAGTTCCCTTCTTTTTGAACGGTATTGGCAATATCTAAAATTTCGCCCCATTTTGAAACAAAAAGGAACTTCTTTTTATGCTCTATCATTTTTATTATTTTCTTAAAATAAAATTGAGCAAATGTATTCGTTTTTTGGTCTTTTCAATGAAATTTATAAAAATAAAATGATTGCTCAAAATGGGAAAGTAGTGTCTGTGTAAATATCTGAAAAACAATAATTAATAATTTTTTTCACGGAGCTCTGAAAACTGGTTTCTATTCTGATTTTTCCACCTAGGGAAAGAGTGGATAAAATACCCAAAACGATAAACATAATTTTCGGATGGATTTTCAATGATTTTAATTTCTTAATCCATTTTTGGAAATTCTTGGGAAGGTAGGGAAGTGGATTATACATTCTCAATGATATTTATGCGATTAATAATTGATGATGATTCAGTGGTATTATTAAAGATTTCAAAGCTACTTAGGTGTTTTTAGGTGAAATAAGGACGCCATTCTAATCACCTCAAGATACAATGAGTTTAGAAATCTGAAGTTTGCCATTTTTATCTTCTATTTTTATGATGTAGATTCCTTTTTTTATTTTATCCGTTGGAATAAATACCTGATTAGAAAAATCATAATTAATACTTATGATAAGTTGACCAGAATAATCAAATATATTTATCGACTTCATTTGAATAGGATTAGAAAGCTGTAGAACTTGACCTGATTGGATAGGGTTTGGATAAATGACTACTTTGTTTTCTTGTATTTCGTTTATTCCAGTTTTAAGATCATAACATGGATAATCCTGATATTGATAAATTTGACCTTCCTCGTTATAAGCACATGACATCATCCAATCCGGGCAAACAATAAAATCATAAACCTTACTATAAATTGGGCCAAAGCAACTGCCTATTCCTTCCATCCAATATTCTTCATAATTACCATCAAGTGTATATTTCTTTCGAAAGAAACCTTCATATTCTACCCATGATATATCATTAACAGTGATTTCTATAAAGCCTTGCCCTTCAGGAGAGTATATGGTGGTGCTTTCTCCGATAGTTAAATTGAAATCATAGATTAAAGCTTCGGCTTGATTATAGTGTCTTAAATACACTTTGTTGTTTTCTTCTCTGATTAATGCCTTAAAATGCAGTGTGTTGAGGGAGTCGTAAGAGGTGTATAGTTTCTTGTAATTGACATTGTCGATTATGGAATCTCCCATAAATAGGAGGATTTCTGTTATGTAATTTTCAAAATTGCTTAGTCTAACATTCCATTGTTTTCCCTCTTCTATAAAGTTAGGGGAGGGTAGTACAGAATGGTAATAGCAATAAGCAAAATCTGGATTATCCCAAATGATATCGTCCTCAAAAAAACAACAGGTTAATTTTATGTCACTTGGCATTTCAGAAGAAAAGTGACATGGGTTAATAGGGAATAATGGTCCATGAATACTTCCTATATCTTCTATCCAAATTTCATTTAATAGATATGGAGGGTTTAGTGAAGTACTAAAATGAAATTGCTTTTTATAGGTTCCATTTATTAGAATGCTATCTATATATTCAACGAAAAGATAATTGTTTTCTGACCCAAGTCCCTCAAAATATAATACAGAGTCACCTATATTTAGATTAAAATTATAAAGTTGATGAACGACTTCGTTTGTGTCTTTGAAACTAACAATATGTTCCTCTTGTTGGATAAAGCCAAGGGGAATTGAGTTCTCATTTAGGCTTTCTTCATATGTAAAAGATAATTTTTGCCATGTTTGATTTTCGATAATGGTATCTCCAGTATATCCATATACGCTAGTGATGGTGTCTACATTAGAGGGGTAGTTTGGAGAGGTATTGACTAATTGTTTAGCAACATCCCAACTTAGTTCAGGAGCATTGAAATTTTGGCCAATACCATTTGAGTATATCAATATTGTTAATAGAAGAGGGAATATTTTTTTCATATCATTGTTTATATGGAAATTTAAACATTATAGAAGTCTATCTTTAAAGACAGTCCGTTTTGAGGAAAGGTTGCTTCTAAGCTGTTAAAAATCAATGTCTAACTTGGTAAGAACTGCGTTGGAGCCATAGTGGTGGCTTTTCTGAGGACTTTTAATTAGCTTCCCCATGACTTTAAATCCCCATATCTAGGTATTGCCAGATTTTTTAGCCTCCTCTATTTTTGCCCCATCAAATAATTAGAAGAATGATAAAACATTTAACATCTATTTTAAAAGGAGTCGGCAGTTTGTTGGCTGTTTTAGTGTTGATGTTGTTTTTTCAATCCAGTTTGACATTTAAACATTCCCATTATCTTTCTGATGGTTCTATTATTACTCATGCTCATCCGTTTTCTGATAGTAATGGAACCCAGCACACACATCATAAAAGTGAAATCACTTTTTTAAGCTTGCTCATACCTCATGCCGATTTAGCTCAAGACTTCCCCTATTTGGATATTGAGATTACTGAGGTATTTGTCGCTTCTATTCTTTTTAAGAATGAGGCCATTCAGCTAATGAAAATCCCCTTTAATGCACTTCGTGGACCTCCTAAATGTTAATCTAATTCGCAGAATAACAATTCATTAGTTTTAACCCGCTATGGGTTAAGTTTCAAATATAATAAGTTTTAGGAATGAGATCAATTAAGATTTTAGCATTGCTCATGTCAATGTTAGTTCAAGGGTATGTGTTTGCTGAGGATGTTAAAAAAATAAGAGAGATACATGGTTATGTAGTGTCAAATACTGAGCCTGTTGCTTATGCTACCATTTTAATAAATGGAACTACAATAGGAGCTGCCACAGATGCCAATGGCCACTTTTATTTGCATAATATTCCGAGTGGTGACTTAACTTTGGTGGTAAGTGCCGTGGGATATAAAAGTGCATCTCATGCTGTGGATGCAGCAGAGGAATTAGATGATAAATTAAAAATTGAATTACAGGAATCCTTGATAACCACAGACGAGGTGGTGGTGAGTGCCTCTAGAAATGCAGTGAAAAGAAAAGATGCTCCAGTATTAGTAAATACCATTGGAACAAAAATGCTCGAGAGTGTACAAGCTAGTTCACTGGCGGATGGTTTGAATTTCACCCCTGGTTTAAGAGTAGAAAATGATTGTCAAAACTGTGGTTTTACACAAGTGAGGCTGAATGGCTTAGAAGGTTCTTATAGTCAAGTATTAATTAATAGCAGACCCATTTTGTCCACTATGGCTGGAGTTTATGGATTAGAGCAGATTCCAGTAAATATGATTGATAAGATTGAAGTGGTGAGGGGAGGAGGTTCTGCCTTATTTGGCTCCAATGCAATTGGAGGAACTATTAATGTGATAACCAAAGACCCTTTAGTAAACTCTTATGCCATAGAATCTAATTTCGCTATGATTAACGGTGAGGCGCCAGAGTTTAATTTGAATGCCTCCACGAGTATTGTTAGTGATGATTATAAATCGGGAATGTTTCTTTACGGAGGCATAAAAAGAAGAGATCATTGGGATGCCAATGAGGATGGCTTCTCAGAAATTACAGAAATCAATGCCAATCATCTTGGTTTGAGAGCCTTTTATCGTCCTGGGGATTATAGTAAAATCAATTTGGATTTTGGAGCTACCAAAGAATTTAGAAGAGGAGGAAATAACTTCGATTATAAAGCAGATATGGCAGATATAGCTGAACAGCTCAATCATGATATTATCAGTGGGGGTTTAACTTTTGATCAATACTCCAAAGACTCAAAAAACAAGTTTTCGGCTTATGCAAGCGGGCAATATATTGACAGAGACAGTTATTATGGGGCAGAACAAGACCCTGCTGGTTATGGAAAAACCTATGATTATTCTGCTGTTGCTGGTCTTCAAGAAACCTATTATTTCGATCGTCTCTTGTTTGCTCCTTCCACTCTTACTGCTGGAGCTGAGTTTATTTATGGCTCCTTAAACGATAATAAACTGGGATTTTATAATCAAGACTCCTCAAGAATGGAGGATAATATGAATATTGCCGATCAATATACAACAACATTAGCTGCCTATCTTCAAAATGAATGGGATTTTGACATCATTAAATTCTTAGTTGGAGTTCGTTACGATCAGATTGCTGTGGAAGATAGAGTGCATTCTGATATTGAAAAAGAGGTTTATCCAAATTGGAGCCCAAGAGTAAACTTGGTTTATAAGCCCAGCGAGCATTTGAGTGTTCGAGCTAATTTCTCTACTGGATTTAGAGCGCCTCAAATATACAGTGAAGATTTACATATTGAGGCTTCTGCTGCTAGAAAAGTGATTCATATAAACGACCCAGATTTGGAAGCAGAGCATTCTTGGAGTCTTACAGGTGGTTTTGATTATGATTTAGATTTTAAATCGTCGGCTTTAGAGATTATTTTGGAAGGCTTTTATACCAAATTGGATAATCCCTTTTCAAGTGAATACTTATGGGATGAAGATGAGAAAATACTAACCGATATCAGAGTAAATGCTGAGGATGGTGCTATTGTATCAGGTGTCAATTTGGAAGTAAATTATGCTTTCAATAATAAAATGGACCTGCAGTCTGGTTTTACTGTACAGTCATCGGAGTTTGAGTCAGCTCAGGCTTGGGGTGAGTTGGACGAGAGTGTTTCAAAACATATGACTCGTACACCTAGCAATTATGGTTATTTGGTTTATAGTTATTATCCTACCAAGAAATTCATGGCCAATGTAAATATGAATTATACAGGTAGCATGTATGTTCCTCATCTCGAAACCCAAGAAACACCAGAGGAATTGGTGCAAACTCAAGAATTTCTAGATATCGGAGTAAAATTAGCTTATACTTTCAAATTGTCTGGACAAACTAATTTGGAGTTAAGTGGAGGTGTTAAAAATATCTTTAACAGTTATCAAGATGATTTTGATACAGGGGTATATAGAGATGCAGGATACGTTTATGGACCAGGTTTACCTAGAACTTATTTCATCGGACTTAAAATATCCAATATCTAGTATTTGAATAATTTGATTTAGTTTTTAATGCCAATGTTTCGCAGCATTGGCTTTTTACTTTGGTGCTTTTTATAAAGGCAGTATTTAGCTTAAAACCAGAAAGCTCTAACCATCAAAGAAATTCCAAATAAAATAAGTCCAATTCCAGCAACACTATTTATTAAAACCAATAGTCTCTCGGTAAGTAAGGGCTTAAGTTTTCCTGCCAAATAGGATTTTAGAGTATCGCTTAGAAATACAGTGATTAGGGTAACGGAGAACATGGTCATGATAGCATGTTCATCCTTTTGGTAATTGGAGGTGAAGGCTACCATGGTGGCCATCCAGAATAACCAAATAAATGGATTGGCCACATTCAGGAAAAATCCTTTAAGTATATAGGTAATGGCTCTGGGGTCTTTTACCTTAATTTCATCGGCTTTTGTTTTTGGTTTTTTTATATAGGTGATAATACCAAAAACAATTAAGATGAGTCCGCTGGCAATTCCAAAAGCCAATTTATTCTTGGGTTGCTCAACCACTTGTATTACCCCTTGAAAACTCAAGAGGACCAAAAATAAATCACTTAAAAACACACCGAAAGCCAAAGCTATTCCTGCTTTGAATCCTCTATTGATACTTGTTTGCACCAAGGCAAGCAAAGCAGGGCCAAAGCCAAATAAGGTGGCCAAGGTGATTCCAAGTATTAACCCATCTCTAATTGCGAAGCCCATTAATAACCTTCTTGTTTAAGGAATTCTAGCCAATCTGTTTTTATTTTGTTTTTTAAGACCCGTGGGAATTTATTGGCACCACCTTCTTTTCCGTTTATTTTCATCCATTTAGCGAAAATTTGGGTAGGGATAATTTTTACTGTTACATCTTTAATGGCCTCCATGCGCTCCACTCTATAGTCATCATTTAAGGTGTTTAAATGATTGTCGAGAGCCTCTTTTATAACCTTAGGTTCTACTTGACAATCGGTGCCTACATGCCATTCATGGGCCCAAAGGCTGCCATGCTCCACCCCCAAAACCGTAAATTCACCCACCTCAATATCTAAATCTTGTTGAGTGAGTTCCATAGCTCTATTGATATTATCCATTGATAAATGTTCCCCACAAATACTCAAGAAATGTTTTGTTCTTCCAGTGATGATGATTTGGGATTTTTCAACAGAATTAAATTTGACGGTATCTCCAATTAAATATCTCCATGCCCCAGAATTATTAGATAATAGAAGGGCGTATTCCTCTTTATCGTTCACTTGACCTATATGAAGGACTTTGGCATTTGCATTAATATTTCCTTCGTCATCAAAATTCTGGTCATTAAAGGGAACAAATTCATAGAAAATCCCATTATCCAAAATCAGTTTCATACCTAGATCTTCAGGTTGGTTTTGGTAGGCAATATATCCCTCAGATGCTAAATAGCTCTCATTGTATATGATAGGCCTTGCAAAAAGTTTGTCGAAACTCTTTTTGTAGGGAGCAAAAGCTACACCGCTGTGAACGTATACATTGAGGTTTGGCCAAATATCGTGTATGGAATTTAGCTTATGTGTTTCGATAATCCTTTCCAGAATAATTTGTATCCATGCAGGAACTCCTACAATTACGCCTATATCCCATTTGGGAGCTGATTTTACAATCTCGTCCAGCTTAGTAGCCCAATCTCTTTCTTTTGAGATTCTTCTTCCGGGTTTATAAAAGTGCTGAAACCAGAATGGAATATTCCCAGCTGATATGCCACTTAAATCACCTTCCAAATAACTTCCGTTTAGATTTAAGTGTGTGCTGCCCCCAATCATTAGGATTCCTTTTTGGAAAAACTCAATAGGGAAATCATAACGAGAAGCAGATACCAATTGCCTTAGGCTTGCTTTTTTAATAGATTTTAGCATGTCACCAGTAACTGGAATTTGTTTGCTACTGGCTTCGCTGGTGCCAGATGTAAGAGCAAAGTATTTCACCTTGCCAGGCCAACTCACATATGCTTCGCCATTTAGAGAGCGATACCACCAAGCTTGAAACATTTTACTATAATCAAATACAGGTATTGTATTTTGAAAATCCTGAATAGTTTGTTTGGAATGAAGAATTTTTGAAAAATGGTAATGCTCTCCAAAAGCTGTAATTTCGGCTTTTGAAAGTAATTTCTTTAATTCTTTATATTGTATTTCGATGGGTGAAACCTTGGCTTCTCTAAGAGCAGGTCTATCTTTTATTTGATAAGCCTTTTTTATTAATGTCCCTAATAGCGGCATATATTAATTTTTTACAAAAATATTATTTTTCGCGATATAAGGAGTTTTCAAATATCTTATTAATCATTAAAAATTGAGCTTTATTTTTTATAAATTTGATGCACATGATGAAGTGCTTAAAATATCTGTTTTATTTCTGGTTGGTACTTGCTACCATTTTTAATATTAAGGCTGAAAATCCTCAGCAAATGTTAATAGATAGCCTTCATCTAGTCCTAGAAAACCAAGTAGGTACTGAGCATATTCAAACATTACTTTTAATTGCTGATGTTTTTAGTGAATCCAGTAATACTTCGGCTGTAAAATATGCCAATGATGCTTTAAAGTTATCAATTTCCTCATCAGATAAATTGAATATGGCAAACTCCTACATGCGTTTGGCAACTTATTCCTATGTCGGAGAGAATTATGACAAATCCTTAAATTATTCCAATAAAGCATTAAAATATTATAATCAACTAGGAACTCTGGATTGCCTAAGTGCCGTGTATTTAGATATGGCAACTGTTTATAGTAGGCTTGGCCAATTGGATTCTGCTCAATATTTTTCTGAAGTTTCCTTAGAACAAGCTTATCAAATTTATGATACTTTGAATCAAGTAAAATCGCTACGATCTATAGGAAATGTCTATTATAAACAAGGGCAGGCAGACTTAGCACTAAAGCACTTTCATCAGGCACTAGCTTTAAGTAAACATTCAAGCCTTTGTTGCTCTGAGCAAAGTATGCTCTATAATAATTTAGGGGTGTTGTTTTCAGATTGGCAAGAATTTGATAAATCACTAGCTTATTATAGAAAAGCCCTTGAAATAGCTGATTCTTTGGGTTCTGTGGAGGAGTCTAGTAGGTTGTATAATAATATGGGAACCATTTATTGGTATAAAGAGAATAATGATTCGGCCCTTATGTATTACTTAAAAAGTTTGGATTATAGAGAAAAAACAGGCGATAAGAATGGTAAAGCCTATGTTCTGAATAATTTAGGTATGTATTATGGTTCAGTTGAGAAGTACGAAAAGTCATTAGATTATTTTCAGCAATCATTTGTGGTTTTTGAGGAGCTTTTCAATAGGATGGGTACAACTATGACACTTTATAATATTGGATCTGTATATCAGGAATTAAAGGAATTTGATTTGGCTGCGAAGTATTTTCAGGAAAGTTTGAATATTTCACAAGCGCAAGGTTTTGGGGATTATTTGATAGCCAATTACCAGGCTTTAAACGAAGTGTTTTCTGAAAACAAGAAATGGGATAAGGCTTATTTTGCCTTGTTAGGATATAATAGATTAAACGACTCCATAAGAAAAGTTCAGAACATTGATTTAATCAGAAATATTGAGGTGAAGTTTGAAAGGGAAATGAATCAAGCAGACATCTCTATATTGCAAAATGAAATGGAGGCTACAAAAGTAGATAAATTGCAAACAAGAATTTTTATTGCTGGAGCTGTTGTGATTTTGATTTTGGTTATTGGATTGGCTTATTTGATTATTTGGCAGATCAGATCCAGGACCAATTTTGAACATAGTAAATTAACTCCAGCACTCCTTCGTTATCAGCTCAACCCTCAGTTTATAAATAGCAGCCTATCTGGTATCAAAGAGTTGATAGGGAAAAATAGAGTAAAAGAGTCAGGCCTGTTTTTGAGTGGCTTTGCAAGGCTCATTAGAGTCTTTATAGAAACTTCAACAAATAATGCCATCGTACTGGACAAAGAGATAGAAGCCTATCATAGTTTCTTTAAATTGCATCAGCTAAGATACGAGCATGAATTGAAATTTGATATTGATGTTGCAGGACATGTGGAAACCGAAATTTTGGCCATTCCACCATTGATACTATTTCCCATATTTGCCCACGCTATCGATTTTCATTTGAGTCTTGGTGAAGTGCGTATAAAAATAGAAATAGATACAGATGAGAATTATTTGCAGATGAAAGGTGAGATCTATTTGCCATTGTTTAAGGATGAGAATCTAGCAGATCACCAAGATATGAAAAACAGTTTGGTAGAAGTAAAAGAAAGAATAAGGCTTCTGAATAAAACTCTAAAAGATAAGATGAGTTTTGTCTATCGTGAGAACATTGTTGACGAAGGTGCAAAGAAGCATCAATATATGGAATTGTATATTCCTGTGCGACCTATGTAATTAGATTCACATTGGGTGTTTTATAGGGATTTTTTTGTATTTTTGAAGAATATGTTAGTGCGATATTGATGCAGATTATATATGGTTGAATAGTAGGGTGATATGGTTTTGAAGCTATAAGAGTAGAGGAGAATAGTATGATGAAATATTGTTTTATTCAATAAATAGGTTAAGGATGATAAGATGTTTAATAGTTGATGATGAGAGTAAGGCAAGGGAAATTTTGGCAGAAATGTTAAAGTTGTATTGCTCTGAAGTAACCGTTATTGGTCAGGCTCGAAACGTGACCACTGCTTACGAAATGATTAATTCTCTGAAACCAGATTTAGTATTATTAGATATTAAAATGCCGGATGGTAGTGGGTTTGACCTATTAAATAAGTTCAAAAATATTAATTTTAAAGTAGTTTTTATCACCGCTCATGAAGAATATGCCATAAAAGCATTTCGTTTCAGTGCTTTGGATTATTTATTAAAACCTATCGATCCTAGTGACTTGATAAGCGCAGTAGAGAAAATATCTAACTCCAAGGATGTAACCGGAATGAATGATCAATTTGAAACCTTTAAGGATAATTATTATAAAGGAGAGTCCACAAAGGAAAAAAGGATAGTTCTTAGAACTACCGAGAATATCTATATCATTTATTTGAAAGATGTGATTCGCTGTCAGTCCGAGAAGAACTATACTTATTTCTATTTTGCTAATCGAGAGCGGATTATTGTATCAAAAACTTTAAAGGAGTTTGAAGAAATACTGACAGACTACGGATTTATGAGAGTACATCGATCTCACTTAGTTAACCTTAAATATATCGATAGGTTCGATAAGAGTGAAGGAGGATTTTTGATCATGACCGATACAAGTAGAGTGGAGGTTTCGCATCGTAAAAAAGAAGCACTACTCAGTTATATCTATGGTTTAGGTAATATATAAACCTATAGGATTGAAATAATTTATTCTCTTACTATACTTTGATTATAAGTCTAGTAAATTTGAAAAGTCCTAATAATTCACCTTTAGTTTTCCATCCTCAAACATATCTAGAATAGAGTCGTTTTGGATATAATGAGTTTTAATCCCAATATTTTTGGCAGCAAAAATATTGGTTTCCAAATCATCTACAAATAGCGATTCAGACGCCTTTAAGTCATTATTTATTAGCAAGCCCATATAAAATTCAGGTTCTGGCTTTCTCATTCCTTTTTCATGAGAAAACCAAACATCCTCAAAGAGACTTCGAAAGTTGAAATATTCATTTAATTCCTCAATAAATCTCATATAATGTATCTCATTACTATTGGATAGAAGGAAGATTCTATAGTTTCTTCCTATGCTTTTTAACAAGTCAAGCTTTTTGGTATCGAAACCCAATAAGAGCCCACACCAAGCATCGTCTATTTGTTGATCGCTAACATTCTTGGGGATGACTTTACGCAATTCATCTCGAAACACATCGAGTTCTAACTCACCACGCTCCATTTTTTCAAAGGTTTTAGCTTGAATTTGGTGTCCATATAGCTCGTCAAAGTTTTCTACACCTAGTTTTTCAAATGCTATTTTGCTGAGGTTGTGGTTAATATCGTAAATTACCCCACCAAAATCAAAGATGATATTCTTAATCATATTATTCTTGCTTTGTATTTGGCAAATATGTAAATTTGCAGCCGCAATTCCAATAAAAGAGTTGTGTTTTCAAGTTTTACTTGAGAAAGGGCCTATAGCTCAGTTGGTTAGAGTAGCTGACTCATAATCAGTTGGTCCCAGGTTCAAGTCCTGGTGGGCCCACCAACTATAGAACCACTAATTTTAATAGATTAGTGGTTTTTTTTCATTTAAAGAAACCTATAGCTAGCTTTAAGATTTATTCTGCATCATGCGGTAAATAGTAGACTTTCCAATATCTAACTTCTGGGCAACTACCTTTATATCGTCGTTATTCTTTTCTAGGTAATACTCCACTATTTTGGTGTTGTATTCTTTTAGGGTCATTTTTTTATTAAACAAATCATCTAATCCCACGGAGGAATTAAAGCTGATGTCTTCTTCTGTTATTTGATCTTCGGTGCTTAATACCAGCGCTAGTTCTATAATGGCCTTTAGTTCTCTTACATTGCCTGGGAATTGGTAAGCGTTCAGTTTTTTTATGGCCTTAGGAGTTAATTCTTTTTTAGGCATCTCGTTTTCTTTGCAAAACTGCTTAATAAAGAACTTAGAAAGGTAAATGATATCTTGTTCTCTTTGTCTTAGGGGTGGGAGTTCTATAGGTAAGCCTAATAATCGGTAATAAAGGTCTTCTCTGAAATTACCATTCTTAACTTCGGTAGCTAAATTTTTATGAGTAGCCACCATGATTCTGCAGTTGGTCTTTATCACCTTATTGCTTCCAATTCTGGTAAACTCTTCTTCTTGTAAAACTCTTAATAGCTTGGTTTGCATATTAATATCCATGTCCCCAATCTCGTCAAGGAATAATGTTCCGCCATTGGCCTCCTCAAATTTCCCTATTCTTCGTCCTACTGCTCCTGTAAAGGCGCCTTTCTCAAAACCAAACATCTCGCTCTCAATAAGCTCTGCAGGAACAGCGGATACATTGAGAGCAACAAAAGGGCATTTTTTACGTGGAGAGTTAAAATGGATAGCTTTTGCAACCAATTCTTTCCCTGTTCCAGTTTCTCCCATGATGCTCACTGAAATCTTCGTCGCCAGTGCTTTTTGCATCAATTGGTAAACTTTAATCATGGCTGTACTTTTCCCTTTTATCAAATTCCGAAAAACAAATTTATCGTTCAATTCTTGTTCTAAGCGCTCCACTTTTCTTTGTAGTAGAACTCTTTCTCTTATATTGCTAATAACTTTGCGCAAACGTTTGGTTAAATCATTGTCTTTCACCAGATAATCATAGGCTCCGTTTTTTAATAATTCAATAGCGGTTGAAACATCTTGTTGTCCACTAACAATGAGTACTGGCACATGTGGAAGTCGTTCCGTAACTTTTTTGAGCAATTCATCTCCATTGCTATCTGGGAGATGGTAATCTAGGGTTATAAAATCGGGTTCTCTGTCTAGTGCATGAAGTAATGAGCTGCCATCGTAAAATACTTCGATCTCAAAATCAGGATTTAAACTCAGTTCGTAGTTTAATCTTTTAGCAAAGATTTTGTCATCTTCAACAATGAAAATTTTGAATGTTTCCATACTTGTTGTATTTAAGTGGGCTAATTAAGACTTGATTTTATTTCTTTTGCAAAAAATGGAATGTGTATCAAATTGAAACAAATATAGGCATTTATTTCAATTTGGGAAAATTCTAAAATTTATAAAAAACCATATTGATGCTTGGTGGTTATCGAGGAGTGTATTGTTAATGTTGGGAGTTTTGATTTCTCAGAAAAGTAATCTCTTTATTGTTTTTATATTTTAAACAAAGAATTGTGAAAAGCAAAAAAATCATTGGAAATATTTAATAGAAACACTTGTTAAAAAGTTATTAATATTTCCATATTTTGGATTCTTCATAGCCAATGCTTTGAGAACCAAATTTAAAGCAATTGCTATGCCGTAATTGATAAAAACAAATTTATTTTTCAAGAAAATATTTTTTAAAAAATGAAAAAAACGTCAAATAATATTTCTTAAGTGTAGTATATACGGTTGTTATAGAGTTGTTTAAAGAAAAAGAGAAAAAAATAATTTGCAATATTTTGTTTTTGTTTTTCCTGTCATTATCAAGCGCTTAATGGATGTGTAATTTTTAATTAACATAGGAATGTTGATAATAAAAACTGTAAAAGCTAAAGAATTCAGCTTAAATTTGGCTTCACAATGCGGAAAATATAAAGCCGTCACAATCAATATCATTTTGTTTTTTTATTAACTTATTTAATTGCCAACTTAGCATGGAGAAAGATTTGTTTGCCAATTTGGGTGTTGAAACGGGGAATGACACCACTCAAGAAAAAACCGACCTGTATACTAAATTAGAATCTAATAGAAACCGTCCAGACATAAGTGAGCCCAAAGAGGTCTTTACTATGGCAGAAGAAAAGATAGCTGTACCATTACAAGCCTATACTCACGAGGAGGTTTTAAAAGCTGCCACAGAATATTTCAAAGGAGATACACTTGCTGCAGGAGTTTGGATGAATAAATATGCTTTAAAGAATTCCGAGGGAGATGTTTTTGAAAAAACCCCTGAGCAGATGCATCGTCGAATTGCTTCTGAGATAGCTCGCGTAGAGAAGAAATATCCAAATCCGATGTCTGAGGAGACTATTTTTGAGCTTCTGGATAGGTTTAAATATATTATTCCAGCTGGAAGTCCTATGGCAGGAATTGGTAATAATCTGCAAGTTTCAAGTTTGTCAAATTGTTTTGTGATTGGTAACGATGGTGAATCTGATAGTTATGGTGGTATCATGAAGATAGATCAAGAGCAGGTTCAGTTGATGAAGCGTAGAGGAGGAGTTGGTCATGACTTGTCTCATATTCGTCCTGCAGGTTCCAAAGTAAAAAACAGTGCTTTGACCTCTACCGGTATTGTTCCTTTTATGGAGCGTTACTCTAATTCAACTCGTGAAGTTGCTCAAGATGGACGAAGAGGAGCTTTAATGTTAAGTATTTCTGTAAAACACCCCGATACAGAAAAATTCATCGATGCTAAGATGGAGCAAGGTAAAGTGACAGGAGCAAATGTCTCTGTCAAAATTGATGATGATTTTATGCAGGCTCTCAAGGAAAACAAACCTTATCGTCAGCAATATCCAATCGAATCTGAGAATCCTAAAGTGGCTAAAGATGTTGATGCTAAAGGATTGTGGGATAAGATTATTCATAACGCTTGGTCTTCTGCAGAACCAGGTATCTTGTTCTGGGATACAGTGATTAAAGAATCTGTACCTGATAGTTATGCTGATATGGGATTTAAAACCGTATCTACCAACCCATGTGGTGAGATTCCACTTTGTCCTTATGATAGCTGTCGTCTTCAGGCCATCAATTTGTATAGTTATGTGGATCAGCCATTTACTGACCAAGCAAAATTCAACACAGAGAAATTTATCAAGCACGTTCATTATGCTCAAAGAATGATGGATGATGTGATTGATTTAGAGATAGAAAAAGTGGATGCTATTATTGCAAAGATTGATAGTGATCCAGAAACAAAGGAAGTAAAAAGAGTAGAAAAAAACCTTTGGGAAAATATTAAACGTAAAACTATTGAAGGTCGCCGTACTGGACTAGGGATAACAGCTGAAGGTGATATGTTGGCTGCTTTAGGTATGCGTTATGGTTCTGATGAAGCGATTAAGTTTTCAACAGAAATTCACCAGCTTTTAGCCACAGAGGCTTATAGAAACAGTGTTAACTTAGCAAAAGACCGTGGCGCTTTCCCTATCTTTAATTATGATAGAGAAGCCAATAACCCTTTTATTAAAAGAATAGGGGAGTCAGCTCCTGAGGTTTTGGAGCAAATGAAAGAACATGGCCGAAGAAATATTGCCATTTTAACCATAGCTCCAACGGGTAGCGTGAGTATTTGTACTCAAACCACTTCTGGTATAGAGCCTGTTTTCTTGGTGTCTTATAAGCGAAGGAAAAAAGTAAATCCTAATGATAGGAATGTAACTGTAAGTTTCGTAGACGAGATTGGCGATAGTTGGGAAGAATATAATGTATTCCACCCAAAGTTTTTGAAATGGTTGACAGTAAAGGGTTATGATACAGATGTAGTAAAGGCATATGATGATGCCGAGTTACAAAAGTTAATTGATATCTCTCCATATAGTAAAGCTACCTCTAATGATATTGATTGGGTAGCAAAAGTAAAAATGCAAGGTGCTATTCAGAAATGGGTAGATCATTCCATCAGCGTCACCGTAAACCTCCCTTCTGACGCTACAGAAGAGTTGGTGAGTAACGTATACCAGACAGCTTGGGAAGCAGGTTGTAAAGGAATGACGATTTATCGTGATGGTTCTCGTTCTGGAGTTTTAGTTTCTAATGATAAAAAAGAAGAGGATGATTCTACTTTTAAAGAAACTCAAGCCCCAACACGTCCTAAAAGATTACAATCTGATATATTGCGTTTCCAAAATGACTATGAGAAGTGGATTGCTGTTGTAGGATTATTAGATGGGAAACCTTACGAGGTGTTTACCGGAAAAGCAGATGATTTCTATTTACCACCTTGGGTGCATAATGGTGAGGTTATTAAATATAAAAAAGAAGGGGAACGTGCTCGTTACGATTTCCAATTCTCCGACAAACAAGGGTATAAGGTAACTATTGAAGGTTTAAGTAGAAGTTTTGACAAGACATTCTGGAACTATGCTAAACTGATTTCCGGAATTCTACGTCACGGAATGCCTTTATACCAAGCAGTAGATTTAATTTCCAATTTAACTTTTGATACAGAAAGTATAAATACCTGGAAGAACGGTGTAGTTAGATCTTTAAAAAAGTATATACCTGATGGAACTAGTGCAGCCAAAAACAAGTGTCCAGAGTGCGACGTGCCCGATGGTCTAGTTTATAAAGAAGGTTGTTTAACATGTAAGCATTGTGGTTATTCAAAATGTGAATAATAACGATTAAAATAAATAGAAAAGCCTCATTCATAATTTATTGGATGAGGCTTTGTTTTATTAGTATAGACAGGGTCACAATAAGAAGTATGAGGAGAGCTTTTTTTGTATAGGTCATGAAATGTATGTAAACCTCGTTACCATGCAATCATTCACATTAGGTAGGCGCCTATCAATACTAAAGCACTTGGGCTTTTCTGGCAGCTTCAATTCTATTTCTTACATCCAATTTGGTGAAAATATTTCGAGTATGGGTTTTTACTGTGGAAACAGAAACGAATAGCTTCTCAGCAATCTCATCATTCTTCAAACCTTTGGAGATTAATAAAAGCACTTCTATTTCTCGTTCTGATAGACCGTATTCTTCTACATTTTTGTAGAAGATGCTTCTTTCATCCTCCTCACTTTCATTCTCGTTTTGGCTCTCGTATTCCTCTATTCTTTGAATATATTCTTGAATATCATAACGCATTTGTTCTACTATTAATCTATTATTCCTACGGCGTAAACGAGAAATAACAATAAACACCGATACTGTAATTAATAAGAAGCCAATGGTTAATAATTGAATGATGTTTTGGGACTTCTGAAGTTTTGCTTTGGTTTGGTAGTTTTGAATTTCTTTGTCTTGGATTTCCTTTTTATAAATGCTTTCTAATGAGGCTATATTTCTTTTGGTTTCCTCACTACGAATACTATCTCTTAGCGTGATAACTGTTTGAAAGCTTTCTAAAGCCAAACGATAGTCTGTAGCTTGAATATAATGATCAGATAAGGCTTGATAAGCTTTGATGCTGATCTCGGGAGTCTCTATATTCTGAGCAATTTCTAGCCCTTTTTGAATGTTTTCGAGAGCTAAGCTTGGCTGTTGTAAATGATCGTAATTGATTCCTGAATTAATATAGGCATTACTCAGGTATCGCTGAACCTTGTATTCTATTAATTTAGGAAATGCTTTTTGAAAGTATTCGTTGGAAGTGATATAATCCCCTTGTTTTTGATAAAGCATGGCCAAATTATAATAATCCACAGAGTAGTCTGCTTTATAATTTCTTTTTAAACCAATCACTAAAGCTTCGGAATAATAATAAAGTGCAGAGTCGTATCGCTCTGTGAGCATAAATGCTTCACCTATATTGCTGAGATCGTAATTGATACCTCGCTGATTTCCATTCTTTTTTTCCAGAGCTAATGCTTCTCGGAAATAGACCATGGCTTTATCGTATTGTTCAATATTGACAAAGACATTCCCGATTCCATTGAGTGAAATGGCAATGTTTTTTTCATTATTGATGGAGCGAGCCATTTTTAATGCCTCTAGATAATATTTCATGGCTTCTTGCTCATGATTAAGCTTTCTCAATACTACGCCTAAATTATTCAAGCACCTTAAAGTACCAAAAGTATCTACTACTTGCCTGTAATAATTTAAGGATTTCATGTGTTCAGTTAGAGACTCTTGAAAATTAGAATGGTATCTAAAATTTAATCCTTTTCTGTCATGACCATATGCTAAGCCTTCTTTATAGTCTAGATTTTCGGCCATAAATATTGCTGTGTCTAATATATCAAAACGAATAGGACGGGCTTTTAGTGATTTCCTATAAATATTCAATAAGACATCGACTCTTGATTTGGTATTTGGAAGTGATAAGGCAGCATCGTAAATAGAATCTATTTGTTCTGCTTTAAGTTTGGTGTCAAGAATCTCATTGAAAGGCAAAGAGTAATCAGTAGTATTGACCTCTTTATCCTCACAGGAATAAAGGCTAAGTAGTAAGGATAAAATCAATAAGACATTTCTTCCTAGAATTGGCATAATGCTAAAAGTGTTACATGTCATTTAAGATGGCTAAATTAGGAAATAATATGATATCCCTTAGATTCCATTCGAAGCTTAATATTTAAAAGGTTTTAATAATGTATTTAAGTCAAGAGTTTTGGAATCTAGGCTCTACAGGTAAGTCCCATGCTTTTGTTAGTCCACAGATTTCTAATGACCTAGGCTTAGTAAACTCACTGAAAGTAATTAACACAGATTACCAACAGAGTGTAGCTTTGCTGAACTCTGTTGGGAGAAATAATCCGTGAAAATGAGTGGGATTAACAGACAGTTTTTCTTTTTTTTAAATAATCTCTGATTTTTTAAATATAATGATAAGCATGAATTTGCCCTGCTAGGTTTTGTTGCATGCCAGCTTTATTATAATTTAGATTTGTTTGATGTAGACCTTTTCTGTTAAATCACTCCTAAATTTCAAGTACATAAGCCCATTTTCAAAAAATAATTATCTTTGCAGCAGAATTCAAATATTCCTTTCAAAAAATGGGTTTATGAATTTTAGTCAACAAGGCTTTGATAAGAAATTGTTAAAGACGAGACTTTCGAAATATTGATTATTTTGAGTTTACATTGGTAAATGATGAATAAGCAATTTGAGAGTAACGAAGTATTTGACTTTTTCTTAAATCCATTAGGTTTGTTTGATTTATAAAGAAGAGTGAAGAGATCAGGCTCCGAGAAGCTCTGGCAACCTGCCTCAACAGCAAGGTGCCAATACCTGATTTCGGGAAAATCCCGGAAGATTATAAATGAATAAACTTTGTTTCATGTATAAACGAATGCAAATTTTCATCTAAAGAAACATCGCCTATTAATGATGTATTTCTGATGTCCTTATGAGAACGATTTCTCATGACTGCTCGTGCTATATGCAAAACAAAGATAATGCTTGAGGTTATGAATGTAAAAGAAGAATTAAAAAAGAGAATACTAGTATTGGACGGTGCTATGGGTACCATGATACAAAAACATAAATTTACCGAGGAGGACTATCGAGGAGAGCTATTTAAAAATTGGCATTCTAATCTTAAAGGGAATAACGACCTTTTATGTTTGACTCAACCAGAAGTGATTAAAAATATTCATAAAGAGTATTTAGCGGCCGGAGCCGATATTTTAGAGACCAATACTTTCAATGGAACCTCCATTTCCATGGCAGATTACGATATGGAGAAATATGTGAGAGACATTAATTTAGCTGCAGCCCGAATTGCCAAAAGCGCAGCCGATGAATTCACAAAACAGAATCCTCTAAGACCTCGTTTTGTAGCTGGTGCTGTTGGTCCAACCAATAAAACTACAAGTCTTTCACCCGATGTGAACAATCCAGCTTTTAGGGCGGTGAGTTTTGATGAAATGAAGACTTCCTATTATGAGCAATGTGAAGCTTTGATGGATGGTGGTGTTGATGTTTTCCTATTGGAAACTATTTTCGATACCCTAAATGCAAAAGCTGCCTTAATGGCCATGGAGGAGCTTTTCGATGCAAAAGGTAAAAGAATTCCTGTGATGATAAGCGGCACCATTACCGATAATAGCGGTCGTACTTTGAGTGGACAAACCGTAGAGGCTTTCTTCGATTCTTTGACTCATATCGATATTCTGAGCATTGGATTTAACTGTGCTTTTGGAGCTGAACAAATGAGACCTTATTTAGCGGAATTGTCAAATAATAGCCATATTCCTGTAAGTGTGTATCCCAATGCGGGTTTGCCCAATCAGTTTGGGGAATACGACGAGAGTCCTGAGAAAATGGGTATTCACATGAAAGACTTTTTAGATAGCGGATTTGCCAATATCATTGGAGGATGTTGTGGTACTACTCCAGCGCATATTGCTGAAATGGCTCGATATGCTCAAGAAACTCAAGTACGAAAATCGGCTACTCAAGATAAATTTACCCATTTAAGTGGCTTGGATGCCCTAAAGATAACTCCTGAAATCAATTTTGTAAATATTGGAGAACGAACCAATGTGGCTGGAAGTATCAAATTTGCAAGACTCATCAGAGAGAAGAAATATGAGGAGGCCCTCACTGTTGCTGTCGACCAAGTAGAAGGAGGCGCTCAGATATTGGATGTTTGCATGGATGATGCCATGCTCGATGCAGAACAAGAAATGACTACTTTTCTTAATTTGATGGCTTCGGAACCAGAAATTGCTCGTCTTCCCTTTATGATTGATAGTTCTAAATGGTCCGTGATAGAAGCTGGTCTGAAATGTGTGCAAGGAAAAGCCATTGTAAACTCCATCAGTTTGAAGGAGGGAGAGGAGGTTTTCTTAAAACATGCCGCAAAAGTTAGAAAATACGGAGCAGCAGTAGTGGTGATGGCTTTTGACGAAGAAGGACAGGCAGATACTTTGGACAAGCGAAAACGAGTTTGTAAACGAGCCTACGATTTGTTAGTGGAGAAAGTAAACTTCCCTCCTCAAGATATCATCTTCGATCCCAATGTACTGACTATTGGAACCGGATTAGAAGAGCATGCCAATTATGCCATCGATTTCATTGAAACCATCAAATATATTAAGCAAGAATTGCCATTGGCGAAAGTGAGTGGAGGGATTTCTAACCTGTCTTTTTCCTTCCGTGGACATCAAGAGGTGAGAGAAGCCATGCATGCTGCTTTCCTTTATCATGCCATTCAAGCTGGATTAGATATGGGAATAGTAAATCCAGCCCTGCTGCAAGTTTATGATGAGGTAGAGCCTGAACTTCTGAAAAAAGTGGAGGATGTTATATTTAACCGCTCCGCTGATGCTACCGATGAATTGGTGATATATGCCGAAAGTATTAAGAATAGAGGAGGTGAGCATAAAGAAAAGAAGCAAAAAGAGTGGAGAAGCTTAGCCGTGAACGAGCGATTGAGTCATTCTTTGGTGAAAGGAATTACAGAGTTTTTAGAAGAGGATTTAGAAGAATCTCGTCAGCAATTCGACTTTTCATTAAACCTAATCGAAGGCCCTTTAATGGATGGTATGAATGAAGTTGGTCAGCTTTTTGGAAGTGGAAAAATGTTCCTTCCTCAGGTGATTAAGTCGGCTCGAGTAATGAAAAAAGCTGTGGCATATTTGCTTCCTTATATTGAAGCTGAAAGTACCGGCTTGTCTACCTCTGCAGGAAAAGTTTTAATGGCTACCGTAAAAGGCGATGTTCATGATATTGGAAAAAATATAGTGGGCGTTATTCTTTCTTGTAATAATTACGAAGTGATTGATTTGGGCGTGATGGTGCCTATGGATAAAATCCTCCAAATCGCAAAAGAAGAAAAGGTAGACGTGATAGGATTGAGTGGATTAATTACTCCTTCCTTAGAAGAGATGGTGAGCATTGCAGAAGAAATGCAACGGTTAGAATTAAATATTCCCATACTCATTGGTGGTGCCACTACTTCAGAAATTCATACAGCAGTTAAAATAAGTCCAGCTTATAATCAGCCTGTGATTCATGTGAAAGATGCTTCTTTATCTGTTGGCGTTTTATCTCATTTGCTTTCTCCTTCAAAGAAAGAACAATGGCTAGAAGAGGTGGAAGCTAAATATGAGGCTACCAGACAACGATATGAAAAGCGTCATAAAGAAAAAAAATATGTGAGTCTGGAGAAGGCCAGAACACAGAAACCAAAGGTAACTTTTTCCAAAGAAAATATTGTGGAACCAAAGCAGTTGGGAAGTTTTCATCTGGGTGATTTCCCTTTGCAAGATATTGTAAAATATATCGATTGGACTTTCTTCTTTCAAGCTTGGAGAATACCAGGGAAATATCCCGAGATCTTTGAGCATCCTGAAAAAGGAGAGGAGGCATCGAAGCTATTTGCCGATGGACAAAAAATGCTGAAGCAGATTATTGAGGAAAAATGGTTGAGAGCCGAAGCTGTATATGGTTTATATGCGGCAAATAGCCAAGAGGAGCAAGTTGAAATTTATACGGATGCTTCTAAAAAAGAAGTCTTAGAGCAATTCGAGTTTTTGAGAAATCAAGAAGAACGAGATGAGCCCAACTATTCATTGGCAGACTATATTGCATCTAAAGATAGTGGCTTGACGGATTATTTAGGTCTATTTGCAGTAACAGCTGGAATAGGAATTGAGAAAAAGTTGGAGGAGTTTGAAAAAGATCATGATGACTATTCTCAAATTATGCTAAAAATACTCGCCGACAGATTGGCTGAAGCATTAGCAGAACTATTGCATCACAAAGTGAGATTGGAAAACTGGGGATATGCACCAGAGGAGGATTTTGATATCAGCACCATCCTCAAAGAAACTTATCAAGGTATACGACCCGCACCAGGCTATCCTGCTTGTCCTGACCATTCGGAAAAAGAAAAGATTTTCCGTTTGTTAGAAGCCAGAGAGAAAGCTCAAATTGAGTTAACAGAAAGTTATGCCATGTATCCAGCTGCTTCGGTAAGTGGTTATTATTTTGCCCATCCTGATAGTAGATATTTCATGGTGAATAAAATACAAGAAGACCAAGCCACAGCTTATGCTGAAAGAAAAGGAATGAGTTTGGAAGATTTAAAGAAATTATTGAATCAGAATGTGTAAAAGCTCGAAGCTAGGAGTAACACAACTCTCCTGAGTTGTGTTCATACTTTGAATATATAAATAAGAAGAAAATGAAAGTAATAGATCATATAAATAAGTCAGATAAAACATTATTCTCTTTCGAATTATTGCCACCATTGAAAGGGGAGCATTTTGAGCATATAGAGGGAAAAATCAATCAACTATTGGAGTTTAATCCCAGTTATATCAATATCACTTACCATCAACAGGAAGTAGAATACGAAACCTTGAGTAATGGCCTTTTGAAGAAAAGAACAGTGCGTAAGCGCCCTGGGACAGTTGGTATTTCTGCGGCCATTCAATACAAAACTCAAATTGACGTGGTTCCCCATTTAATATGTGGAGGTTTCACCAAGGAAGACACGGAGAATGCGCTAATCGATTTACACTTTTTGGGCATCGATAATCTCCTTCTTTTGCGTGGAGACCCACCTGCGACTCAAAAATTCTTTAAACCAGAACCAGAGGGAAATGCCTATGCTGTTGATTTAGTAAAGCAAGTAAAAAACATGAATAATGGAATTTACTTAGATGAGAATCTGATGAATAATCATCCCTCTGATTTTTGTATTGGAGTAGCAGGTTATCCAGAAAAACATCCTGAAGCAGCCAACCGCCCATCGGACTTAAGATATTTAAAGGACAAAGTAGATGCTGGAGCCGATTATATTATTACTCAGATGTTTTTCGATAATAAGAAATTTTTCCGTTTTGTGGAGCAATGCAGAGCTGCTGGAATCACTGTGCCTATCATTCCAGGCTTAAAACCCTTTAGCTCCAAAAAGCAATTGCTCACCTTGCCTCAGATTTTCCATATCGATCTTCCAGATCAACTGGTTAACTCTTTGGTGAAATGTAAAACCAATGCCGAGGTTTATGAAGTAGGAATCGAATGGGGAATACAGCAAAGTAAGGAGTTGATAGAATATGGTATTCCAGCCCTTCACTTTTATACTATGGGAAAAGCTGATAATATTTGCCGTATTGCTAAGGAGATATTTTAAACTGATTTAGTGTCGAGACTCCTCCTTTTTTTGTTTTATCTTATCATTATAGTTTTACTAAATCAAGAAAATATTTAGCAAATATTATATTTTCAAGATTATAATATTGGCTAAGGGATTTAAAAAGAACTTATCTTTGGTTGGCATTGTTAAGTATGGGATGCATAGAAATGCTAACTGTAGCTAATTTGATAGTTTCATATGGTCATTTAGTTAAAAGCTAATTGTATAGACAATAATTGTAAGGGAATTTATTTTGAAAATAAGGGTCTGTAAATGATGATTAGAATTTGACCTTTGGTTAAAAACAAAAAGATAACATGAATGCAATTAAGGATTTTTTGGAATTCGACCTTTATAATCTAGGGGAGTATAAAATAGAGGTTTATACCTTAGTAACCATTTTGCTTATAGCTTTGGTCACCAGGTTCATACTTTGGTTAATAAAGAAAGCACTTGACCGAAAAAATAAATTTAATAAACTAGATAAAGGGAATACCTATGCATTATTTCAAATCATTAAATATGTGATTTGGGTGATTGCCATTGGATTGATTTTAGAGACCATAGGAATAAAGGTAACGGTGTTGATAGCTGGGTCTGCTGCGCTATTAGTAGGGATTGGATTAGGTTTACAGCAAACATTCAACGATGTGATATCAGGTATTATATTGCTCTCAGAAAAATCAATAAAAATTGATGATGTCCTACAAATCGATGGTGATGTGGTGAAGATTCAGAGCATAGGCCTACGAACATCTAAAGGCTTAAATACGGATGATATTTCTATCATTATTCCCAACTCCCTAATTACGACCAATAAAGTCATAAACTGGAGTCATCAAACTAAGAAAACTCGATTTAGAATTGATGTAGGTGTAGCCTATGGCTCCGATGTGGGTTTAGTGATAAAAACTTTAGAAGAAAGCGCATTTGAACATCCAGATGTAACAGATAGAGAGCTGACTGAGGCCAGACTAGTGAATTTTGGAAATTCCTCATTAGATTTTCAGGTTTTGTTTTTTAGTAAAAACATATACCGAATCAATAAAGTTAAGAGTGATATTAGAAGAATTATTAATCAAAAGTTTTCTAAAAATAACATTTTGATACCCTTTCCTCAAATGGACTTGCACTTTAAATCAAATTTTCCAGAAGTATTGAATAGGGATGGAGAATAAAATATTTTCATTACTAAGACTTTAACTCTAAAGGGTGCTAAAGTAATGGAGCCCTTTGTGGTTAAGCAAATTATTCTTAAATTTGGTATTCGAATATAAGTTGAATCCTTGGAAGTTTATTCTTTAAAATTACTCAAAAACAACCTCAAAAACACCGATAACAAAAATGATTATAGACGTACATGTGCATCTAAATAATTACCACGAAGATAGAGTTATTTCCTTGGAACATAGTCTTAATGTTCTTACAGATAAGATGTTAGAATGTGGTATTGATTATTCATTAGTTCTGTCATCTTATAAGGTAAACGAACATCGGCCAAGCACAAGACAAGTGGTTGAAGCCATTAAAGGGCGTAATAATTTAGGGGTGGTTTCGGGGATTAGTTACCTGCACTACAACCATAGAGATGTAAGGGAAATAGGCGAGTATTTAGAAAATGGTTTTATCAAGGGTTTGAAACTTTATCCAGGTTATGAGCCTTTCTATCCAAACGATAACAGATTGAAATTGATATATGAAATGGCTATAGAGTATAATGTGCCAGTCATGTTCCATTCTGGAGATACCTATGCGCCAACAGGGAAAGTTAAATATTCTCATCCTTTGCATATCGATGATTTGGCAGTTGATTATCCAGATTTAAAGATAGTGATTTGTCATATTGGGAATCCATGGATTAAAGATTGTATGGAGGTAGTCTATAAGAATAAAAATGTGTATACAGACATTTCAGGTTTGGTATTAGGTGATTTTTCCGATTAGTTTGAACGTTATATGAAGAAGGAAATTGAAGAAATGATTACTTATGCTGGAGACCCTAGTTATCTATTGTATGGTACTGATTGGCCCATTTCCAATATGGAATCCTATTTGAAGTTCATGAGCCAATTGGATTTGGAGGATGAAAAAAAAGATTTAATTCTGTGGAAAAATGCGGCTCAGCTTTTTAATATTGAAGTGGATAAACTTTAACCTGACCTTTCAAACCTAGGTGCTTTTAATGAGAAAAATAATTATGGAAAAATGAATAATTATTTGTTATCATTGTTTTTGGGTTCTTTGATCATGAGCGTTAGGAAATCGTACCATAATGATGATGTAGAATACCTGAAATATAATACTTATCATGCGGATACTGTTTTGTATTAATAAATTAACTATGTATGGAAACAATTGGAAGAATCGATAAAGCAGATTTTCCTGAGTTAAAACTAAGAAATATCAGTATCAAAGTTGATACCGGAGCTTATACCTCATCTATTCATTGCCATCATGTAAAAGAAATTGATCTAAATGGTGAGAAGTATATTGAATTTGAACTTCTAGATCCTTCACAAGCCAAGTATATTGATAAGGTTTTTAAAGTTAAAAACTACCAGGAGAAATCCATAAAAAGCTCTTTTGGAAATACTGAGCAGCGGTTCATTATAACAACAATTATTGTGATTTTCGGCCAAGAACATCCAATAGAATTGTCCCTTAGTGAGCGAAGTGATATGAAATACCCCATATTACTAGGAAGGAAGTTTCTGAGCCATCGTTTTGTGGTGGATACTTCCCTAAAAAATGTCTCCATCAAATTAAAAAGGGAGAAAAAGAAAAACATTTAGTTTCATAGAAAAAATAAATAATGAAAATTGCAATTTTATCACGAAATACAAAGTTATATTCTACCCAAAGATTGGTAGATGCCGCTCAAGAAAAAGGCCACGAAGTTATTGTTATCGACCACTTAAAATGTGTCATTGAATTAGAGAAGAAATCCCCCAGAATATACTATAATGGTATTTATTTAAATGATATCGATGCTATTATCCCAAGAATTGGAGCATCTGTTACCTTTTATGGAACGGCAGTAGTTCGTCAGTTTGAAATGATGAATGTATTCTCTGCAGTTAAGTCTCAAGCTTTAGTTAATTCAAGAGACAAATTGAGGAGTCTACAAATTTTGGCCAAGTCGGGTGTTGGTTTACCCAAAACAATATTTACAAATTATGCAAAAGATGTAGACCATGTTATTGAGTCAGTAGGTGGCGCACCATTGGTGTTAAAATTATTAGAAGGAACTCAAGGTTTGGGAGTGGTATTGGCAGAGACTCACAATGCCGCAAATTCAGTTATTGAAGCTTTTAATGGCTTAAAAGCTAGGGTTATTGCTCAGGAATTTATAAAGGAAGCCGGAGGAGCTGATATCCGTGCATTCGTGGTGGATGGTGTTATCGTTGGCGCTATGAAAAGACAAGGTAAAGATGGCGAATTCCGCTCTAATTTACACCGAGGAGGTAGTTCTGATATTATAGAATTAACTGATCAAGAAGAATTAACCGCCATTAAAGCGGCAAGAGCAATGGGGCTTGGAGTGGCTGGAGTGGATATGTTGCAATCAGAAAAAGGACCTTTGGTTTTAGAAGTAAATTCATCTCCAGGTTTAGAAGGAATCGAAGAGGCAACAAAAAAAGACATTGCTAAAGAGATTATAAAATATATAGAAAGAAATGTCTGATAGCAAATTCATTCTCTTAGGTCAGGAGATTAAAAAAGGGAAAAGAACGGTTCTCGATTTGGATGTTGCTAGGCTTCATACCAGAAATAGTTTACGTATTCCCATTATTGTGGAGCGCTCCTTACATGATGGACCGGTATTGCTGCTCTTAGGTGGAGTGCATGGCGATGAAACCAATGGGGTTGCTATTGTACGCGAAATCATTAGAAAAAAATATAATAAGCCTAAAAGAGGAACCGTTATTTGTATTCCCGTTTTTAATATATTCGGCTATTTAAATCAATCTAGGGAATTCCCTGATGGAAGAGATTTAAACAGAATGTTTCCGGGTACAGCTAGTGGTTCTTTGGCGAGTCAATTTGCCCACAAATTCTCTAAAGAAATAGCCCCATTTGTTGATTATGTTTTGGATTTTCATACTGGAAGTGCAGGAAGAGAGAACTTCTCTAATGTTAGATGTGTTTTAAAACAAACGGAATCCTTTGAATTAGCAAAAGTATTTGGTGCACCCTATATCGTAAACTCTACTTATATTCCTAAATCAATACGAGAATCTTTCAATAAAAAGGGAAAAACTATTTTATTATTTGAGGGAGGTAAAGCCTTAGAATTAGATCAATCAGTGATTGACTGTGGAGTTAATGGAGCCATGAATATTATGAAGCATCTAGGCATGCAGGAAGGAGAAGTTAAAGTTGGAAAAGCACCAACTATTATTGAAAAAAGCAAGTGGTTGCGTGCTCCTGATTCTGGAATGTTTAAGTCCTTGGTGAAAAATGGAAGTCAAGTGAAGTATAAAGAAGTGATAGCTAAGGTTTTCGACCCTTTTGGGGAGTTTGAGAAAAATGTACTTGCACCTTTCGATTGCTATATTTTTGGGATGAATACTTCTCCTATTGTATATAAAGGGGATGCCATTTTTCATGTGAGCGAGGAAACAAAATAAATTTAACTGAAGAGGTTAAATGGCGTCAAAAAGCTTCAATATGGTATGGAATTCCAAAAGATTAATTAAATGGGGTGATAATTCGTAATTATGAATGAGATACTTATTTGGGTAGGGATCTTTTTTTGCTTGTCACAATCAGCCATGTTTTCTGGACTGAATTTGGCTTTTTTTAGTCTGACACGACTTAGGCTCGAAATTGAAGCGGAAGCATCTGCTATGAAAGGTGCAGACAAGGTATTGTTGATGCGTAAAGATTCCAATTTTCTTTTAACAACCATTTTATGGGGCAATGTATCTATTAATGTATTATTAACTTTACTTTCGGATTCTGTGATGGCAGGATTCATTTCCTTTGCTTTCTCTACAGTGATCATTACTTTCTTTGGAGAAATTATTCCCCAGGCCTATTTTTCAAGAAATGCCTTGCGTATGGCTTCATTTCTTTCTCCTGCTTTGAAATTTTACCAGTTCCTTTTGTATCCTGTGGCAAAACCAAGTGCCCTATTATTAGATAAATGGTTGGGTAAAGAATCGGTTCAGTATTTCGAAGAAAACAGTATTAAGCTATTTATTAAAAAACACGTGGAAGGCAGTCATAATGAAATTGACCATGTGGAAGGCTTGGGCGCGATTAATTTCTTTTCCATAGATGATATAAAAGTAATTCATGAAGGGGAGGAACTTCACGATGAAAGTATTATCAGTTTGAAAAGTGAAGATGGTAAAATCATCTTTCCAAAATATAAATGCAGTCAAGACGATGACTTTATACAAAGAATAAATAAATCAGGAGAAAAATGGGTGGTATTTACGGATGAAAAAAATGAACCCAAATTGGCCCTAGATACTGATGCATTTATTCGTTCTGAGTTGTTTTGCAAGGATTGTAAAGGGATAGAAGCATATTGTCATCCTCCATTTGTGGTTGGAGATGAACAATCAAATTTGGCTATGGTGATTAAAATGCTGAAAAATCAAATCGATATTCATTCAGACCTTCCTCTCGACAAGGATATTGTATTATTTTGGAATGAATCAACTAAGAGGATTATTACGGGTCAAGTTAATTTTTATGGGGACTACGAAAAAAGCTTTGATAATCTAAAGAGGAAAAACGATACATCCGTAACGCCTCTGAGGTTAGATCTAAAAAGCTTTATTTTAGCATTGAAAGATTCCGCA